>NZ_JBEOSD010000022.1:0-72079 GCF_040302735.1 Streptomyces sp. NPDC097619
GCACCGCTGAGTAGCGATCCGCTCACAGCCTGAGAGCTCCGGGAGTAGGCTCGCCGGGTCGACCGGACCGGCGCCGGGCCGACCCGGCGACGGAGGAACCGGAGTCGGTGCTCCGTGACGGCGGGGTCCGTCAGCTGCCGGCGGTGAGACCGTCGCGGGCGGCGCCGCGGCCGAGGACGGCCTCGGTGATGGCGTCCCGGGCCTCGCGGGCCTCCTGCCGGGAGGGGTCGGCCGCCAGGGCCGCCGGGAGGTGCACCAGCCGGCCCGCGTCGGTGTCCATCCACGTGGGCACGTACTCGGCCCGGGTGACCCGCCAGCGCTCCCCCGGCCGGGCCGGGGGCTCGAAGCGGAAGCGGGCGAGGGAGCCCTGGTTGCCCCGTGGCTCGTACCGCCCGGCGTGGTCGAACATCTGCCCGGCGATCTGGTCGCCCATTCCGTAGACGATCCAGGTGCCGTTGACCTTCTCGTACGGCTGCGGCACGTGGGCGTGCGTGCCCAGCACGAGGTCCACGTCGGGCCGGCCGCCGGTGGCCGAGGCCGTGAGGGCCTTCCCCAGGCTCAGCTGGGTGGCGTCCGGTTCCGTCTGCCACTCGGTGCCCCAGTGCAGGCTGACCAGCACCACGTCGGCGCCGGCCTTGCGGGCGGCCCGCGCGTCCGCGATCACCTTCTCGCGGGAGGTGAGGTTCACCGCCCAGGGCTGGCCCTCGGGGAGCGGATAGCCATTGGTCCCGTAGGTGTAGGCCAGATGGGCGACGCGGGCCGTACCGGCGGTGTACGTCCGCGGACGGGCGGCCTCGGCGGCCGTCCGGGCCGAGCCCGCGTGGCCCAGGCCCGCCCGGTCGAAGGCGTCCAGGGTGCGACGGACCCCGGCGGCCCCGGCGTCCAGGGTGTGGTTGGAAGCCGTGGAGCAGCCGTCGTACCCGGTGGCCTTGAGCCCCGCGGCGATCTGCGGGGGCGAGACGAAGGCCGGGTAGCCGCTGAAGGGCCCGCCCTCCTCTCCGTACACGGTCTCCATGTGGCACAGGGCCAGGTCGGCGGCGCTGACCATCGGCTTGACGGAGGCGAACATGGGGGCGAAGTCGTAGCCCTCGCCGTCGGCGTCACGGGCGGCCCGGTCGATCACCGAGCCGTGCGGCAGCACGTCACCGCCGGCGACCAGCGTGAATCCGCGTTCGGCGGGGACGGGCGCGGCGCTCGTGGCCCGGCCGGGCGGCCCGGCGAGGCGGGCCGCGCCGGACCCGTCGGCGCCGGAGCAGCCCGCCAGGGCGGCCACCAGCAGGGCCGAGGCCGCGGCCGCGCCCCGGCGGGCACCACGACGCCCCCGGTCACGGCCGTGGGGGCGGTCCTCCCGGTGCCCGCGCGGGGCCGGCCGGTCCGGTCCCGTGTTCTGCTCGCTCATCCGCCCGTCTCCCGTTCATCAGACCATCCGATCGTCACACTCCCGGAAGGATCAGGGGCGGCGGCCCGGACCCGTCAAGCGGGCGCGCCGGGGGCTCGTCCCACCGGCCCCGCCGCCGCCCCCGGACGGCCGCGCCCCGCGTCGACGCTCTCGGCGGAGCCGCCCGGAAGGGACAGGTCGGCACCGGGAAGCGGAAGCACATGCGGAACCGCATGCGGAACGGCAGGCGCATCCGGGTCGGAAGCGGGTGGCGACCGCGTCGGCACCGGGTCCGAAACGGTCGCGGGGATCCGCGCCGAGGGCGCGCCGGAATCCACGCCCGGGGGGAGCGCACCGGATCCGGCCGCGCTCCGGCCCGCCCCCGGCGCTCCGGCATGCCGTTCGACGCCCTCGACCGACCGTTCGTCGCGCGGGGCGCCCGTCCGTCCGACCCCCGGGGACCCTTGGGCGCGCGGTCCCGACCGGGCCGTTCCCGCCCCGGCTCCCGCAGGTCAGGGTGGGTGCACCGGACCCCGGCAACCCACGGAAGGAGCCCCCGGTGAACAGCTCCAGCACCCTCCGGCGCACGAGCGCCGAGGAACTGGCCGAACTCCAGCGCGACCACGGCCGGGCGCTCTTCGGCTTCCTGCTCGGCCTCACCCACGGAGACGCCCAGCGCGCCGAGGACCTGGTCCAGGAGACCCTGGTCCGGGCCTGGCAGCACCCCGAGGCCCTGGAGACCGCCCACGAGTCCATGCGCCCCTGGCTGTTCACGGTGGGCCGACGGCTCGCCATCGACGCCCGCCGGGCCCGGCTCTCCCGCCCGCAGGAGGTGGAGGCGGAGGCCCTGGAGCACTCCCCCGCGCCGGAGGACGCCGTGGCGGGCGCGGTGACCGCGATCGACGTGCGGCGGGCCGTGCGCGGTCTGGGCCCCGAGCACCGCGACGTGCTCGTGGAGGTCTACTTCCGGGACCGGTCGGTCTCCGAGGCGGCCCGCGAACTGGGCATCCCCGCGGGCACCGTCAAGTCCCGCACCCACTACGCCCTGCGGGCGCTGCGCCGCGGGCTGCCGGGGTACGGCCGGGGCTGAGCCCGCTCCTCACGCGCCGCCCGCGCCCGCCTCCGGGGCGGGCGCCCCGCGCGCACGTCCGGCACCTTCCGCAACCCGCACAACCCGCGCACCAGGGCCCGGATCAGCCAAGATCCGTCCAGGATGACCGGATGCAGTCGATTTATCGAGCATTCCGGCCAAGAGACGCATCGAATCCGTCATCAGAGCGTCCAACTTGAGTAAACGGCTCCCGTTCGAGGAGCCTCGGCGTGAAGGCTCTCCCCCGACGGAGCAAGCACGAAGCGCGGGAGAAGGTGGAACGGTGCGGCCCGAACGTTCGAACGGCACCAGTGACGACGGGCCACGGATCCCCATGGCCTGGCTCTACGCGGAGTACATCGCGGACGAACTCCTGCGCACCGGGCGGCTGATCCCGGTCAGCACCCTGGAGTTCCGGGCCGGCCGGGACACCCTGGCCCTGACCATCTACCTCGCCGACGCCGCGGGCGAGCTCCCGGGCATCCGGGTGGTCTCCCAACTCGACGAATGGCTCTCCCTGACGGCCTACGGACACCCGTGGCGGGACTGGGTGGACACCCGCTTCCTCGAACTGGGCGAAGCCGCCCGGGAGCGGCCCGGCGGCGAGGACGCCGACCTCGCGCTGGCCCGCGCCGCCTGGCGGTGGCTGGACCGCACCGAGCTGTACGCCACCAACCTCGACCCCGCCCTGCCCCCCGGCCCGCACCGCGAAGGCCCCCCGGCCGTGGACGAGAACTCCCGCGTCTGGACCCCCGCCTGGGAACTCGGCCTGCCCCTGGGGCACCTGGCCATGCACCTGTTCTGAGCCCCGCGTCCCCGCGCGCGACCCCGCCCCGACCCGGTACCGCCCCGGGTCCGGCCTCAGCCGCCCACCGGCACCCCGGGATGCACCCCCGGCCGGTACTTCGGCACCCGCACGGTCACCTTCATCCCCGCCCCGGCCCCGGTCTCGATGACCAGCCCGTAGGCGTCCCCGTACGTCTGGCGCAGCCGCTCGTCCACGTTGCGCAGCCCGATCCCCGAGGAGGCCGGGCCCTCTCCCGCGAGCAGCGCCCGCAGCAGGGCCGGTTCCATGCCGACCCCGTTGTCCTCCACCGTCACCACGGCCTCCGCCCCCTCGTCCCGGGCCACGATGGAGATCCGGCACTCCGCCACCGAATCCTCCAGCCCGTGCTTGACCGCGTTCTCCACCAGCGGTTGCAGGCACAGGAAGGGCAGCGCCACCGGCAGCACCTCCGGCGCCACCTGGAGGGTCACCTTCAGGCGGTCCCCGAACCGGGCCCCCGCCAGCGCCAGGTACTGCTCGATGCAGCGCAGTTCCTCGGCGAGCCGGGTGAACTCGCCGTGCTTGCGGAAGGAGTAGCGGGTGAAGTCCGCGAACTCCAGCAGCAGCTCCCGGGCCCGCTCCGGATCGGTCCGGACGAAGGAGGCGATCGCGGCCAGCGAGTTGAAGATGAAGTGCGGGGAGATCTGCGCGCGCAACGCCCGTATCTCCGCCTCGATCAGCTGGGTCCGCGAGCGGTCCAGCTCCGACAGCTCCAACTGCACCGACACCCAGCGGGCCACCTCCGTCGCCGCCCGCACCAGCACCGCCGACTCCCGCGACCCGTACGCCACCAGCGCGCCCAACACCCCGTCCTCCCCGGTCAGCGGCGCGATCACCGCCCAGCGCAGCGGACAGGCCGGACGCTCGCAGTCCGTACGGAAGCTCTCGCTGCGCCCGGAGGCCACCAGCCGCTCCACCCGCGCCGCCACCCGGTCCTGGTGGTGCGAGGCCCCCGGCCCGTCCCAGGCCAGCACCCGGGACCGGTCGGTCAGGCACAGCGCCTCCGTGCCCAGCAGCGGCCGCAACCCCCGGACCGCCTTCCGCGCCGTCTCCTCCGTCAGGCCCGCGCGCAACGGCGGGGCGGCGAGGGAGGCCGTGTGCAGGGTGTGGAAGGTGGCCCGCTCCACGGGGGTGCCGAGGTCCAGATCGGAGTCCTCCTCCCGGCGCGGTCCCCGACGACGCCCCGCCCACACCCCCGCCCCCAGCAGTGCCAGACCCGCCGGGGCCAGGGCGACCAGCTCCTGCGGGGTCACCGGCGCACCTCCCCCTGCGGTCGGGCCAGTTCCTCCGGCAGGTGCAGCCGGGTCAGAGTGGCCGCGGTGCCCGGCGGTATCCGGTGCCGGGTCGCCAGGGACACCCCCACCATCGTGAGGAAGCCCAAGGGCACCGACCACACCGCGGGCCAGGCCAACAGGGTGTGCGGCCACCCGCCGCCCGGCACACCGGCCCGGGTGGCGAGCACCGCCCCCAGCGCCGAACCCCCGCCCACCAGCAGCCCCCAGGCCGCACCGGGGGCGGTCAACCGCGGCCACCAGATCCCGAGGACCAGCAACGGGCAGAAGGAGGACGCGGACACCGCGAACGCCAGGCCCACCGCGTCGGCCACCGGCACGCTCGTCGCGAACACGCTCGCCACCAACGGCACCGCCATCGCCGGGAGGGTGGCCAGCCGGAAGTGCCGTACCCCGCGCGAGGGCAGCACGTCCTGGCTCAGCACCCCCGCCACCGCCATCGTCAACCCCGAGGCCGTGGACAGGAAGGCGGCGAAGGCCCCGCCCGCCAGGAGCGCCCCCAACAGATCCCCCACCACCCCGCCGACCATCCGCTCCGGGAGCACCAGCACGGCCGCGTCCGCCGTGCCCGTCAGGGCCAGCTCGGGGGCGTAGATCCGGGCCAGCGCCCCGTACAGCGGGGGCAACAGGTAGAAGGAGCCCACCAGGAACAGCACCGCCAGGGTGGTCCGGCGGGCCGCCGCCCCGTGCGGGCTGGTGTAGAAGCGGACCGCGACGTGCGGCAGCCCCATGGTGCCCAGGAACGTGGCCAGGATCAGCCCGTAGGTGGCGTACAGCGGATGCTCCTCCCGGCTGCCGGCCAACGGTGCGGACCACGGGGTGCCGCTCTCCGGGGCGGCCCGCTCCGGGACCCGGGCCCCGGCCGGGAAGCGCAGCTCGGTGCCCGCCCCGAAGCGGTGCGGGCCCGGTTCGAGGAGGACGGAGGCCCCCCGGTACGGGAGGCCGTCCACGCTGCCCGTGACGGTGACCCGCAGCGGGTCGTCCAGTCGGATCCGCACCGGGTCCGCGATCCGCACCGCGGTGCTCTCGCGGAAGGCCGGGGGTTCGCCGAACGCGGTGCGCGGCGCCCCGTCCCCGAACCAGGCCGCCGCCAGGAAGATCGCGGGCACCAGCAGGGCCGTCAGCTTCAGCCAGTACTGGAACGCCTGGACGAAGGTGATGCTGCGCATGCCCCCCGCCGCCACGGCCGTGGTCACCACCACCCCGACCACCAGCGGCCCCGTCCAGTGCGGGGCCCCGGTGAGGATCCGCAGGGTGAGCCCGGCCCCCTGGAGTTGGGGCAGCAGGTACAGCCACCCGATCCCGACCACGAACAGGGCCGCCAGCCGGCGCACCGCCCGCGACTCCAGCCGCGCCTCCGCGAAGTCCGGCAGGGTGTACGCGCCGGACCGGCGCAGCGGGGCGGCGACCAGGACGAGCAGGACCAGGTACCCGGCGGTGTAGCCGACCGGGTACCAGAGCATCTCCGGGCCCTGGAGCAGCACCAGTCCGGCGATCCCGAGGAAGGAGGCCGCCGACAGGTACTCCCCGCTGATGGCGGCGGCGTTCAGGCCCGGCCCCACCGAGCGGGAGGCCACGTAGAAGTCGGAGGTGGTGCGGGAGATCCGCAGGCCGAGGGAACCGATGAGCAGGGTGCCCAGCACCACGGCGGTGACCGCGGGCACGGCGTAGGCGGGGTTCATCCGGCGCCTCCCCCCGGGGCGCGGCCCCGATCGCCGTACCCCGTCCGGGGGCCGGGCGGCACCGTTCGGAACGGGGGCCGGGGCGGGCGGGGGCGGTCCGGGGGCCCGGCGGGCCCCTCCACCAGGCCGGTGAAGTCACGTTCGTTGCGCTCGGCACGGCGCACGTACCGGCGGGCGGTCAGCCACAGCACCGGGTGCACGGCCAGGCCCAGGCAGGCCCACACCAGCGGGGCGGGGGCCCCGCCCCGGGACTGCGCGGGCAGCACGAACAGCAGCGGCAGCCCGCCGACCAACACCGCGAGCGCGGCCAGGGCGGTGAGGGCCGCCCGCAGCTGGCTGCGCATCAGCGCCCTCACGTAGGTGGCGCCGAGGCTGGTGTGCTCGCTGATCTCGGAGCGGGCCGGAGGGTGCGCCCGCACCGGGCGCCGCCCGTGCAGCGGCACCCCGGTGACGGTCTCGCGACGCGGGGCCGGGGCGTCGGGGCCGTCTCCGGGGACGGCGTCGGGGGCGCGGGAGGAACCGGTGGACGTGGCCCGGCCGGAGGCGGTGGGCGGGTCGGGGGTGGTGGCCGGGTCGGGGGTGGTGGGCGAGGACATCAGCCGCGGGCCCGCCGCATCAGCAGGTCCCGCAGTTCGCGGGCGTGGCGGCGGCTGACGGAGAGCTCGGCGGGGCCGACCTTCACGGTGGTCACCCCCGCGTCCACCCGGAGTTCGTCGATGCGGGCGAGGGCCACCAGGTGACGGCGGTGGATCCGGACGAACCCGCGCGCCGCCCACCGTTCCTCCAGGGTGGACAGCGGGATGCGCACGAGGTGGCTGCCGGCGGCGGTGTGCAGGCGGGCGTAGTCCCCCTGGGCCTCGGCGTAGGCGATCTCGTCCACGGGCACGAAGCGGGTCACCCCGCCCAGTTCCACGGCTATCTCCCCGGGCGGTTCGACGGCCGCGGGCGGCGCGCCGACCACGGCCGCGGGTACCGGGGCGGGTGCGGAGGCCGGCGCGAGCGGGGGTGCGGGCGCGGTCCCGGCGCGGAGCGGGGTCGGCCCGGCGGCGGCCTGGTCGCAGACCCGGCGGACGGCCTCCGCGAGACGTTCCCTGCGGACGGGCTTGAGGACGTAGTCCACGGCGTTGAGGTCGAAGGCCTGGACGGCGAAGCCCTCGTGGGCCGTGACGAACACCAGGTGCGGCGGCCGGGCGAAGCCGGAGAGCAGTCGGGCCACGTCGAGGCCGGTCAGCCCCGCCATGTGGATGTCGAGGAACACCACGTCGATGCCGTCCTCGCCGTCCGGCCCGGCCTCCAGGGCCCGTCCGATGCGGCGGAGCGCCCCGGTGGCGTCGTTGGCCCCTTCGGCCACGGCGATCCGCGGGTCGGCCCGGAGCAGGTACAGCAGCTCTTCCAGGGCGGGCTTCTCGTCGTCGACGGCCAGTGCGCGCAGCATGCCCGGAGTGTAGAGGGGCTATTTGAGGAGCCGGGAGAGACGCCGGTCGGCGAGGGGACGACCGCCGGTCTGGCAGGTCGGGCAGTACTGGAGCGAGGAGTCGGCGAAGGAGACCTCGCGGACGGTGTCCCCGCAGACGGGGCAGGGCTCGCCGGTGCGGCCGTGCACCCGCAGCCCGCTCTTCTTCTCGGCCTTGAGCAGTCCGGCGGCGAGCCCGCGGGAGCGTTCCACGGCCTCTCCGAGGACCTCGCGGACGGCCTCGTACAGCCGGTCGGTCTCCTCCTCGGTGAGGGAGGCGGCGCGCTTGAAGGGGGAGGTCCGCGCGGCGTGGAGGATCTCGTCGCTGTAGGCGTTGCCGATGCCGGCCACCACGGACTGGTCCCGGAGCAGGCCCTTGATCTGCCGGCGGTCCCCGCCGAGGAGGGCTCCGAAGGCGGCGCGGTCGAAATCCGGCGCGAGCGGATCGGGGCCGAGGCGGGCGATGCCGGGGACGAGGGCCGGGTCGGTGACCACGTACACGGCCAGCCGTTTCTGGGTGCCGGCCTCGGTGAGGTCGAAGCCGGCGCCGTCGTCGAGGGCGAGGCGCAGGGCGAGCGGGCCCTTGCCGGGGCGGGGCGGTTCGGTGGGCAGGGCGTCCTGCCAGCGCAGCCAGCCGGCCCGGGCCAGGTGGGTGACGAGGTGGAGGTCGCCGAAGGACAGCGCCAGGAACTTGCCGTGGCGGGTGACCGGCCCGGCGGGCAGTCCGAGGAGCGCCTCGGGCGGCGGGTCGTAGGTCTTCAGGACGCTGACGGCGAGGATCCGGATCCGTTCGGGGACCCGTCCGGCGAGACGGGTGTCCAGGAACTCCCGGAGCGCCTCGACCTCGGGGAGTTCGGGCATGTCTCCAGGGTGCCCCGGAGCCGGCTTCGGGGCGCGGTGGGAGCGGCGGGTGCGCGGGCCGATTCCGTCAGGTCCGCCGCGGACGTCGGGCTTCCGCGCCGGTTCCGCCCGCGGTTCCCCCGGCCGGGCGGGGGCGGGACTGCTCCTGGGGCACGGTGAACTCGCACCACACGCACTTGCCACTGCCGCGGGACTCCACGCCCCAGACGTCGGCGAGCCGGTCCACCAGCATCAGGCCGCGGCCGGAGACCCCGCTGTCCCCGGCCTCCCGGCGGCGGGGCAGGGCGCTGGAGCGGTCCTCGACCTCCACGCGCAGGCGGCGTTGGGTGCCGCTGAGGACGCGCAGGGTGACCACGGCGGGCCCGTCCGTGTGCATGAGGGCGTTGGTGACGAGTTCGTCGGCGACGAGTTCGATCTCGTCGGAGCGTTCGCGGGCACCCCAGGCCCGGACGGCCGCTCCGATCATGTGCCGGGCGGCCGCCAGGGCCTCGGGGTCGCCCTGGGCCACGTGCTGCTGGAGGCGGCCGCCGCCGCGGGGCGCGTCCCCGACGCGGCGCCGCAGGAGCAGCAGGGCCATGTCGTCCTCGCCGCCGCGTTCGTCGGCGACCTCGCAGAGCCGGTCGGCGAGCTCCTGGAGGTCCTCCGGGCCGCCGCGGACCCGGGCGGCGAGGGCCCGGACCCCGTCGTCGAGGTCGGCGCCGGGCTGTTCGACCAGCCCGTCGGTGCACAGCAGGAGGGTTTCGCCGGGTTCGAGTTCGACGGTGGTGACGGGGTACTCCAGTCGGCCGAACTCGGCGGACAGGCCGAGGGGCATGCCGCCGGTGACGGGCAGTCGCCCGCAGTCCCCGTCGCGGGTGCGCAGCAGGGGGTCGAGGTGGCCGGCGCGGACGAGCTGGACCACTCCGGTGCTGAGGTCGGCTTCGGCGTAGGCGCAGGTGGCGAAGCGGTCGGTGTCGAGTTCGTGGAGGAATCCGGAGGCGCGGGCCATGACGGTGGCCGGGGTGTGGCCCTCGGCGGCGTAGGCGCGCAGGACGATGCGCAGCTGTCCCATGACGGCGGCGGCGTGGGTGTCGTGGCCCTGGACGTCCCCGATGACGGCGCCGACCCGGCCGCCGGGCAGGGGGATGACGTCGTACCAGTCGCCGCCGATGTCGCGGCCGAGTTTGGCGGAGCGGTAGCGGACGGCGATCTCGGCTCCGGGGACGTCGGGGATCCGGCGCGGCAGCATGGCCTGCTGGAGCCCTTCGGCGAGGTCGTGTTCCTGTTCGAGGAGCATGGCGCGTTGGAGGCTCTGGGCGATGCTGCTGCCGAGGGCGACGAGGAGGTTGCGCTCCTCCTGGGTGAAGCCGTCCTTGTCCTGGTAGAGCAGGCCGATGGCGCCGATGGGGCGGGCCTGGGCGATGAGCGGGAGGTAGGCGGCGGCGGAGATCCGCATGGGGGCGATCTTGGACCAGAGGCCGGGGAAGCCGTGGGCGAACTCCTCCGCCGAGGCGATGAAGCGGGGCTGGAGGGAGCGGACCACCTCGCTCATGGGGTAGGGCTCGTCGACGCGGGTGTAGCGGGTGCCGGGGACGAAGCTGCCGGCCGGTCCTTCGGCCACCAGGTGGATGCGGCCGGATTCGACCAGGCCCATGACCATGCCCATGCTGCCGAGGCGTTCCAGGCCGTGGCTGTCGCTGAGGGCGTCGATGACGTCGCGGACGGTGCGGGCGTGGGCGAGGGCGGCGGTGGTGCCCTCGACCACGCTGGTCTGGCGTCGGCGCTCCTCGTCGAGGCCGAGGCGTTCCGCGGAGTGGCTGAGCTCCTCGGTGGCGTCGCGGACGATGCCGATGATCCGGTAGGGGCGGCCCTCCCGGTCCCGGAAGACCCGACCCTGGGTGTGGGTCCAGCGCAGGGAGCCGTCCCGGCAGCGGATCCGGAAGTAGGCGCCGTAGTTGTCGACGCCGCTCTTGAGGGCTCCGGTGACGAGGGCGTCGAGGCGGACGGCCTCCTCGGTCGGCACCCGGGGGGCGAGGGACTCCGGCTGTCCGTCGTAGTCCTCGGGCCGGGTGTCGAACACGTCGAGGGCCGGCGGATCCAGGTGCATCTGCCCGGCGAGCAGGTCCCAGTCGAAGCTGCCCATGCGGTTGAGCGCGAGGCTCCGGTCCGGGTCCGCCGGCCAGTCGTCCGGCAGGGAAACCGTGGTCGGCACCGCTCCACCATGACATCCCGGGCCGGATTCCTCGACAGGAGACGCTCAGGCGCTCTCCAGCTGCGGCCCGGGGTCGGTGCCGAGACCGCCCTCGGGGAGGGTGAACGGGTCGTAGGGGTCGTGCGGGGCGCCGGGTCCGTCGGGGTCGGCCGGGTCGCCGGTACCGCCGTCCGGGAGGTCGGGGGCGTAGGGGTCGGCGGTGCCGGGGTCGTACGGGGCGTACGGGTCGGCGGGGCCCGCGCCCGGGTCCTGCGGCAGTCCCTGGCCGCCGGTGGGGTCGCCGCCGGGGTCGGCGGGCGGCACCTCGGTCCGGCCGCCGGTGCCCGGGTCCGCGGGGGTTTCGGGCGGGGCGGGCGGGGCGGTGGGGGGCGCGGTGGTGGGGCAGGGCTCGCCCGTGGCGGTGGTGCCCGCGGGGCGGCCGGGCTCGGGGGGCGCGGTCCGGGCCAGGCTGTTGCCGGCCCCGACGCAGGGGGCCGACGGGCGGGTGGCGCCCTCGCCGGGCGGCTGGGCGGGGACCGGCCCGCTGGGGTCGTAGGGCGGGGTGACGGCCGGGACGCTGTCCTGGGCCCCGTCGTCCCCGGAGCGCCGCTCGATCCAGGTGTTGTTGCTGATGTTGACGATGACGAGGTTGGACACGGCCTCGGCGGTGGGGGTGACGACCACGACCTCCTCGGCACGGAAGCCGGGCCAGGGGTCCCCCTCGTGGAAGGCGCCCTGTTTGATCTCCACGGGGGGCATCAGGGGGTTGCCGCAGGTGCAGCGGACCCGGGGCAGGCCGTAGTCGTCCACGAGCACCGGGCTGCCCGCCTGCAGGATGGCCTGGTAGGCGACGCCGCGGCCGCCCTTGAAGCCGTGGCTGGTGACGCGGGTGTCGGCGCGCAGCACCACGGGGGTGAGTTCGCGCAGGAAGTCGGGGATCCGGGCCGGTTCGATGCCGGCGGCGCC
This sequence comes from Streptomyces sp. NPDC097619, assembly GCF_040302735.1. Taxonomy (NCBI): domain Bacteria; kingdom Bacillati; phylum Actinomycetota; class Actinomycetes; order Kitasatosporales; family Streptomycetaceae; genus Streptomyces; species Streptomyces sp. NPDC097619. Next base: position 11,719 of record NZ_JBEOSD010000022.1, read on the forward strand.
GGCGAAGGCGCGGGCCTTGTTCCGGTCGGCGGTGAGGGTGCGGACCTGCTGTTCGACGTCGCAGCTGCCGCGTTTGTGGATGCCGCCGTACAGGCCGGGGGTGGATCCGGAGACGGCTCGCAGTCCGGGTCCGGGGGCGGGGGCCGCGTCGGCGTCGGCGGCCGGTCCGGGGGCGCCCTGTCGGGGGGCCTGGGGCAGGGGCAGGGCCACGGTGGAGGTGGCGGAGGAGGCGGTGAAGGGGTCGGGGCCCGCGTCGGCCACGGGCTGGAGCAGCACCTCGCGGCCGGTCGGGGCGAAGCGTGCCTTCTCCGTGCCGCCGCAGCCGGCTGCGGCCAGCAGTCCGAGGGCGGCCGTGCAGGCCAGGGCGTAGCGGCTTACCGGTGTGCGCACGGGCGTTCTCCCGCCTTTCTTCGCGAATCGCCCCATTGTGGGCAGCAGGTCCGCGCGTGTCGCAACCGGTGTTCGACCATTCACGCACCGCGATCCCCCGGCCGCCCGCACTCCAACCTCTCAGGATGTTGAACATGTTCAATAAAGCCCGTAGGCTCCCTATCGAGAAGAGTTGAACACGTTCAAGAAGCGCGCGGGGGCGTGCGAGGGGGTGGTGGCCGTGTCGGCCGGAACGCATCTGGCGGACGCCGCACCGGCGGCGCTGGTCAACCCGGTGGTGGCCCTGGGCATGCTGGTCGTGGTCCCGCTCGGACTGGGCCTCGTCGACCGGGAGGCCCCCGCCGCGCTGCGGCGCCTGTGGCCGCTGTGGGCGGTACCCGGAGCGGTGTCCCTCTGGCTGCCCCGAGGGCCCCTCGCCTGCCTCCTGGCGGCGGTCTACGCCCTGGGCACCCTGGCGCTCGCCGCCCGCGCCCCGATCCGACTGACCCGCCACCGGTCGCCGGGCCCCGCGGAAGCGGCCGTGCTCACCGCCCTGGTCTCCCCCTCGGTGGCCGCCTGCGCCCTGGTCGCCGAACGGGCCGGACACCCCCTGTTCGGCTTCGACCTCGGGATCCTCGCCCTGACCGTGCCCCACTTCCACTTCGCGGGCTTCGCCGCCGCCCTCGTGGCGGCCCTGGTCTGCGGGGCCGGCGACCCGGTGCCCGCAGGGGGATCAGCCCCCGCCCCCGGCCGGGCGGCCCGGTTCGCCGGGTACAGCGTGCCGGCCGGGACCCTGCTCGTGCTCCTGGGCTACTTCACCGGCGACCGGGTGGAGCTGGCCGGTGCGGCGGTGCTGACCGCCGGGATGTGGGCCGTGGGCCTGCACACCTGGCGCGGCCCGCGCATCGCCTCGGCCGACCGTCGCACCCGCGCCCTGTTCGCCGTCTCCGCGGTCGTGCTGCCAGCCACGATGCTCCTGGCCCTGTGGTGGGCCCTGGGCGAGGCCACCGGCCTGCCGCACCCGACCCTGACCTGGATGGCCGCCACCCACGGCCTGACCAACGCCCTCGGCTTCGCCCTCTGCGCGGTGGCCGCCTGGCGACGCCTCAAGGAGGAACGCCCCATGACCGCACCCACCGAGCCCATCGAACCCACCGAGCCGACTCCGCAGGACCCGACGCGGCGCCCCGCCCCCGAGACCCTCAGCTATCCCGAGCGCGGCGCCACCCGGCACCGCCCGCTGCCCGCCGGCTACCACCACCTGGGCCACCGCACCGCCATCGGCCACGGCCCCGAGGTGTTCGCCCGTGCCGGCGCGGCCGTCACCGGCTTCGCCATGCACCGGGCCGCCGGGGTCCGGGTCCGGGCGGCCGACCGCGCCGAGCCCGGCGGATCGGTGGAGATCTCGGCAGGGCTGGGGCCCGTACGGCTGGCCGTCCCCTGCGAGGTGGTCTGGACGGACCAGGACCCGGCCCGTGTCGGCTTCGCCTACGGCACCCGGCCCGGCCACCCCGAGTGCGGCGAGGAGTCCTTCGTGGTGGAGCTGGCCCCGGACGGCACGGTGTGGTTCGAGGTCACCGCCTTCAGCCGGCCCGCCCGCTGGTACACCCGGCTCGCCGGCCCCGTGGTCCCCGTCCTCCAGCACGCCTACGCCCGGCACTGCGGCCGCGTCCTGCGCCGGTTGGCCGCCGCCTCCTGAACCACCACCGCCCGTGCGGCCCCGTGGAGACCCGCGGGGCCGTCGGCCGCGTCGGATACTGGAGGCGCGGGCCCCGGAGCGGCCGGACCGCCCGCCGGACGCGCACGAAGGCGCCATGGAGTGGTTCACCGCACCGCCCGGGTACGGGTGGGGCCTGCTGGTCTTCCAGCGGACCCTCGCCCTGGTGTACCTGACGGCCTTCCTCGGGGCGGCCCTCCAGTTCCGGGCCCTGATCGGCTCCCGGGGCATGCTGCCCGTCCCCCGGTACCTGGCGGCCGTGCCCTTCCGGCGCTCGCCGAGCCTGTTCCACCTGCACTACTCGGACCGCTTCTTCGCCGCCGTCTGCTGGAGCGGCGCGGTCCTGGCGGCGGCCGTGGCGGCCGGCGCCGCCGACGCCATCCCCCTGGGCGCGGCCATGGCGCTGTGGGCGCTGCTGTGGGCGGCCTACCTGTCCGTGGTCGACGTCGGCCAGACCTGGTACGCGTTCGGCTGGGAGTCCCTGCTGCTGGAGGCCGGTTTCCTGGCGGTGTTCCTCGGGAACGCGCGGATCGGGCCGCCGCTGCCGGTGCTCTGGCTGCTGTGGTGGCTGCTGTTCCGCGTCGAGTTCGGCGCCGGACTGATCAAGATGCGCGGGGATCCCTGCTGGCGCCGGCTGACCTGCCTGGACCACCACCACGAGACCCAGCCGATGCCCGGCCCGCTCAGCTGGTTCTTCCACCGGCTGCCCCGGCCCCTGCACCGGGTGGAGTGCGCCGCGAACCACGTGGTGCAGCTGCTGGTGCCGGTCCTGCTGTTCGTCCCGCAGCCGGTGGCCTCGGTCGCGGCCGGACTGATGATCGTGACCCAGCTGTGGCTGGTGCTCTCGGGGAACTTCGCCTGGCTGAACTGGCTCACCATCGCCCTGGCCGCGTCCGCCGTGGACACCACCGCCTTCGGCGGCCCCGGACGGTCCGCCCCCGACCCGCCGGCCTGGTTCGCGGTCGCGGGGTGCGCGGTGACCCTCCTCGTGCTGGTGCGCAGTGTCGGTCCGGTGCGGAACCTATTCTCCCGGCGGCAGGTGATGAACCGCTCCTACGACCCGTTGCGGTTGGTCAACAGCTACGGAGCCTTCGGTTCGGTCAGTCGGGTCCGGCACGAGGTGGTCCTGGAGGGCACCCGGGAGGATCCGCCGCGCCCGGACGGGGACTGGCGGGAGTACGGCTTCAAGGGCAAGCCCGGTCCGACGGGACGGATGCCGCGCCAGTTCGCCCCGTACCACCTGCGGCTGGACTGGCTGATGTGGTTCGCGGCGCTGTCCCCCGGCTACGCCCGGGACTGGTTCGGCCCGCTGGTGACCCGGCTGCTGGAGAACGATCCGGACACCCTGCGGCTGCTGCGGCACAACCCGTTCCCCGGGGAGCCGCCGCGGTACGTGCGGGCGCGGTTGGACCGGTACCGGTTCACCACGTGGGCGGAGCTGCGGGCCACCGGCCGGTGGTGGCACCGGAGCCCGGTGCGCGAGTACCTGCCGCCGACGCGGCTCTCGGGCCGCGCGGACGGGACGTAGCCGCAGGGCCCGACGGAGCCGGCGCGGAACGCCGGGGGGCCGCCGCGGGGGCGGGCCGGTCCGGGAGGGACGGGCACGCCCCGGCGGGCGGGGGATCCCGCTCGACCGGCGCCGCGCTCGGGTCGGCGCCGGTCGGGCTCAGTCGACGCTGGGCAGGATGTGGGGCTCGGCGAGGTCGTCCTCGTACCCGGCCAGCCGGATCGGGGCCGAACGGGCCCAGACTTCGAGACTGCCGAGGGCGTCGGACCGGCGGGCGCGGGCCTTGTGGTCCGCGCGGTCGGTGCGACCGCCCTGCTCGTACTTGGTCATCTCTGGTGTCACCGCGCACTCCTTCGTGTCGCGCAACCCGTGCGGCGGTCCGCGACTGGTTCGTTTCCGGCCGCTGGGGGCCGTTCGTCGGGGCTGAGGAAAGGGCATCCGGTCGCGGTGGCGCCGTGGTTCAGGTACGGAAACGACCCTGGTGGGGCCTTCCGTGCGCCTCAGGGTACACATTTGAGCGGCGTTCCGCTCGATAGGAGGTTGAGTTCCGGCCTGTCCGCTCCCCGTCACACCGTGTCCGACACCCGTACAGGGGCTGTACAGGACCAGTACAGCTTCCGTACAAGTCCGGAGGAAGGCCCCGTCCCGTACTCCTGGGGTCGGCCGGTAAACGACAGGGGGCCCGGTCCTTTCGGACCGGGCCCCCTGGGGCTCCGTGCTGCGGTGATCGGCCGCCGGCGGCGGCTCCGGCCTACCAGTTGGCGGGCGCGTAGTCCTTCAGGAAGACCCCGTACAGGTCCTCGCCCGCTTCCCCGCGGATGACCGGGTCGTAGACCCGGGCGGCACCGTCGACCAGGTCGAGGGGGGCGTGGAAGCCCTCCTCCGCCAGCCGGATCTTGTCCGGGTGCGGGCGCTCGTCGGTGATCCAGCCGGTGTCCACGGCGGTCATCAGGATGCCGTCCTTCTGGAACATCTCCTGGGCGCTGGTGCGCGTGAGCATGTTCAGGGCGGCCTTGGCCATGTTGGTGTGCGGGTGACCGGCGCCCTTGTAGCCGCGGCTGAAGACGCCCTCCATCGCGGAGACGTTGACCACGTAGGTGCGCTTCGCCGAGGAGGCGGCCATGGCCGGGCGGAGCTTGCTGATCAGGATGAACGGGGCGGTGGAGTTGCAGAGCTGCACCTCCAGCAGCTCCACCGGGTCCACCTCGGAGACCGTCTGGATCCAGCTGTTGGTGTCGTGCAGGTCGGGGACGAGCCCGCCCGCGTCGATCGCGGTGCCCGCCGCGATGCGGTCCAGGGAGGCGGAGCCGGAGACCAGCGCCAGATCGGTGACGTCCTGCGCGCTCAGGCCCTCGCCCTCGCGGGCGGCGGGCAGGGCCGCGACCCGGTCCACGGTGCCGCTGCCGAAGGTGCCGATGACGTGCGCGGCGGGCAGCTCACCGGCCGGGAGCGGGGCGCTCTCGGCGGCCACCAGCTCGCTGTACGCCTGCGGGGAGCGGCGCACGGTCTGGGCGGCGTTGTTGATCAGGATGTCGAGGGGGCCTTCCGCGGCCACCGAGTCCGCGAGGGCCACCACCTGGGCCGGGTCGCGCAGGTCGATCCCGACGATCTTCAACCGGTGCAGCCATTCGTGGCTGTCGGGCATCGCCTTGAACCGGCGGATCGCGTCGTTGGGGAAACGCGTGGTGATGGTGGTGTGCGCGCCGTCGCGGAGCAGCCGCAGGGCGATGTACATGCCGATCTTGGCGCGGCCGCCGGTGAGCAGGGCGCGCCGGCCGGTCAGGTCGGTGCGGGCCTCGCGGCGCTCGCGGTTGAAGGCGGCGCAGTCCTGGCAGAGCTGGTGGTAGAAGGCGTCGACCTCGACGTACCGGGTCTTGCAGACGTAGCAGGAGCGCGGGCGCTGGAGTATCCCGGCGATCGGGCCCTTGGTGGCGGTGGTGAGGGCCAGCCCCTGGGTCTCGTCGTCGATGCGCTCCGCGGAACCGGTCGCGGTGGACTCGGTGACGGCCTTGTCGTTGGCGGTCTTGGCCGCGCGGCGCTCGGAGCGGCGGCGCTGCTTGACGGTGCGGTAGATCCCGGCCGTGGCCCGGCGGACCGTGATCGCGTCGGGGTGGTCCACGTCCAGCTGGTCGAGCTCGTCGAGCACGCTCAGGCAGACGGCCAGACGCTCGGGGTCGATGCCCGGCCCGTACGTCTGCACTTCTTCGGTCACCGTCATGGCTGCGTCGTTCCTCGGTCCTCGGCTTGCGGATCGTCCCAAAAGGAGAAGCTTAGAGAGCCTGGGGCCCGGTCTCCAAACCCGCTCACGGGAAGCGACGGCGCCGTCACGCCGGGAGGGCGTCCGACCGGCGTGCGCGGGGGCCCGCGGCGGTCCGTTTCGCGCCGTCCCGGGGGCCGTTGGCGCGTAGTCGTCCCCTCACGTACTGCGAGCGCAGTACGGACGCCCCTTCCCCAGCACGAGGAATACTCACGTCCGCGACGGCATTCTGGTGACATGGACGGACCGGCCCGGAGAATGCGGAGACTGTCATGAGTGCACTGGCGTTGGCCGTGCTGCTGTCGCTGGTGTCAGCGGTGGCGTACGCGGGCGGCGCCATCGTGCAGGAACGGGTCGCCGCGGGCTCCCCCGGAGTCCCCTTCGCCCCGCTCCGCAGCGCCGGCTGGTGGGTCGCGGTCGGTCTGAACGGTCTCGGCGCCCTCCTCCACGTGGTGGCCCTGGCGTACGGGCCGCTCAGTCTGGTCCAGCCGCTGGGCGCGCTGACCATCGTCTTCGCCCTGCCGATGGCCGCCCTGTTCGTGGGCCGGCGGGCCGGTCGCCGGGCCTGGCAGGGGGCCCTGCTGGCCACGGCCGGACTGGCCGGTCTGCTCGCGATGACCGGCGGCAGCGCCTCGCAACCGCTCACGGGGTCCGAGCGCGGACTGCTGACCTGGGTGACCGCGAGCGGAGTGGCGGCCCTGTTCCTGCTGGCGCACCTGGTGCGCGGGGCGACCTCCCGCAGCGTGCTGCTGGCGGCGGCCGCCGGCGCGGCCTTCGGCATCGCCTCCGTGTTCACCAAGGCCGCGGCCGGCTCCTGGCGTCCCGCGGACCCGCTGGCCGGGCTCGGCGACCTCGTGGTGATCGCGGTCCTGGCGAGCGCGGGTCTGCTGCTGTCCCAGGCCGCCTACCGGGGCGCCGGACTGACCGTGCCGCTGGCGACGGTCACCGTGGTGAACCCGGTGGTGGCGGCCACCGTCGGGCTGACCCTCTTCGGGGAGTCCTTCCGCTTCGGCGCCGGGGGCACGGCGGTGGCGCTGGTCTCCGGCGCGCTGGCGGCCGCCGGGATCGTGTTGCTGACCGCCGAGCGGCTGTCGGCGGGCTCCGCTCCCGAGCCGGTGTCCGTGGGCGCCGGGTCCGCGGGTCGGGGCCGTCCCGCAGTGCGTACGGCGGGCTCCGCCGCCCCGGTCGACCGGGGTGCCGGCCGTCCCGGTCTCCGGCCCGCCGGGGCCGCGCCGGCGCGTGCCGCCGCGGCCCGTCCGACGGTGCCGGCCGAGGTGGTCTCCGGGGTGCTGGTCTCCGCGGGACCGGCCGCCCTGCCTTCCTCGGTGCTCCCGGTGCGCCCGGCCGTGCGGCCGGGCGCGGCCTCAGATCGACACGCCGCGGCCCCGCAGGTACGCGAGCGGGTCGATGTCTGAGCCGTAACCGGGACCGGTCCGCATCTCGAAGTGGAGGTGGGGGCCGGTGCTGTTGCCGGTGGAGCCGGACCGGGCGATCCGCTGTCCGCCGTTGACCTGTTGGCCCGCCCGGACGCTGAGCGCCGACAGGTGGGCGTACTGCGAGTACTTGCCGTCGGTGTGCCGGATGACCACCTCGTACCCGTACGCTCCGGCCCAGCCCGCCGAGACCACCTCGCCCGCCGAGACCGCCTTCACCGAGGTGCCCGTCGGGACGCGGAAGTCGACCCCGGTGTGGTAGCCGCTGGACCAGGAGGATCCGGACTGGTGGTAGGGGGTGCCGATGCCCGCCTCCACCGGGGCGGACCAGCCGCCGCGCGGGGCCGGCTTGGCCTTCACGGGGCTGACCGGGACCGGCTTCGCGGAGCGCGGGGGTTCCTTGGGCGCCGGGGCCGGCTTCGGCACCGCGGGCTTCGGCACGGTGGTGACCGTCAGGCTGAGCCGCTGGCCGGGCAGGATCAGGTTCGGGTCGGCGCCGATGACCTGCCGGTTGGCCTGGTACAGGGCCTGCCAGCCGCCGCGCACGCGCTGCTCCCCGGCGATCCCGGAGAGCGAGTCCCCGGGGACCACGGTGTAGGGGGAGCCGGGCGCGGGCCGGGCCGACTTGGGCAGCGAGACGGCCGGGGTCTTCTTGACCACCGGCGTGGTGCGGGTCTCCTGCGCCTTCTTGCCGGTGCCGGTCCCGAGGGCGGGCTCCGGCCCGCCGCGGGTCAGTCCGGCGCGCGGGCCGCAGGCCGGCCAGGCTCCCGGGCCCTGTCCGTCGAGGACCTTCTCGGCGATGTGGATCTGCTCGCCCTTGTCGGCGAGGTCGGCGCGCGAGGCGTAGACCGTGCCGCCGAACTCCCGCCAGGTGCTCTGGCTGAACTGGAGGCCGCCGTAGTAGCCGTTGCCGGTGTTGATGTGCCAGTTCCCGGAGGACTCGCAGGCGGCGACCTTGTTCCAGGTGTCCACGGAAGCGGCGTGTCCGGTGCCCGCACCGATCAGCGGGAGCATGATCCCCGCGCCGCCCGCCGTGACGGTGAGCGAAGCGCGGTTGATGCTGCTCGGCTGGTACCGGCGGTGCCGGCCCCGTACGCCCATGGGAGCCCCCCTGGAAGACATCAGGAATCCCGCAACCTAACGGCAGGACCAAGGCGTGACAAGGGGCTCGCGGGAGTCGTAACGGCGCATGACCGAAAGAGAGTTGACATTCCTCACAATGTAGGAGAGCGGTAAGTGCAATTGGCGGGGTAGCGTCGGTCCTCACGGCACATCGAGCGCACGCAGGAGCACACGCATGACCGGCACAGCTCAGATCGGCGTCACCGGACTCGCGGTGATGGGCAGCAACCTCGCCCGGAACTTCGCCCGCAACGGCTTCACCGTCGCGGTGCACAACCGGACGGCGGCCAAGACCCACGCCCTGGTGGACGAGTTCGGCCACGAGGGCTCGTTCGTCCCGGCGGACTCGGCGAAGCAGTTCGTCGAGGCCCTGGAGCGCCCCCGTCGCCTGGTGATCATGGTGAAGGCGGGTGAGCCCACCGATGCCGTGATCCGCGAGTTCGCGCCGTTGCTGGAGCCCGGCGACGTCATCATCGACGGCGGCAACGCCCACTTCGACGACACCCGCCGCCGCGAGCGCGAGCTGCGCGAGCAGGGCATCCACTTCGTGGGCGTGGGCATCTCCGGCGGCGAAGAGGGCGCACTGCTCGGCCCGAGCATCATGCCCGGCGGCTCCGCGGAGTCCTACGCCTCCCTCGGCCCACTGCTGGAGAAGATCGCGGCCAAGGCCGCCGACGGCACCCCCTGCACCTCGCACGTGGGTCCGGACGGCGCCGGCCACTTCGTCAAGATGGTGCACAACGGCATCGAGTACGCCGACATGCAGCTCATCGCCGAGGCGTACCACCTGCTCCGCGAGGTCGCGGGCTACTCCCCCGCCAAGATCGCCGAGACCTTCCGCACCTGGAACCAGGGCCGCCTGGACTCGTACCTGATCGAGATCACGGCGGAGGTCCTGGCCCACACGGACGCGGCCACCGGCCGCCCGCTCGTGGACGTCATCGCGGACGCCGCCGAGCAGAAGGGCACCGGCCGCTGGACCGTGCAGATCGCCCTCGACCTCGGCATCCCGGTCTCCGGCATCGCCGAGGCCGTGTTCGCCCGCGCCGTCTCCGGCCACGCCGAGCTGCGCGCCGCCTCCACGGGCCTGGCCGGCCCGACCCCGCAGCCGCTCTCGGGCGAGGCCGCGGACGCCTTCGCCGCTCAGGTGGAGCAGGCCCTGTACGCCTCGAAGATCGTCTCCTACACCCAGGGCTTCCACCAGATCCACGCGGGCAGCGAGGAGTACGGCTGGAACATCGACCTGGGCGCGGTGGCCTCGCTGTGGCGCGGCGGCTGCATCATCCGGGCCGCCTTCCTGGACCGGATCCGGGCCGCCTACGACGCCCGCCCGGACCTGGAGGGCCTGCTGGCCGACGAGGGCTTCGCCACGGAGATCGGCGCCGCCCAGCAGGACTGGCGGACCGTGCTGGCCACCGCCACCGCCCAGGGCATCCCGGTACCGGCCTTCGGCGCCTCGCTGGCCTACTACGACGCGCTGCGCTCCCCGCGCCTGCCGGCGGCCCTGACCCAGGGCCAGCGCGACTACTTCGGCGCCCACACCTACCGCCGCACCGACCGCGAGGGGTCCTTCCACACCCTCTGGAGCGGCGACCGTTCCGAGGTCCGCACGGACTGACCTCGCCCCAGGACCACGGCCCGGTCCCCGCCCCGGCGCAGCCTGCGCGCCGGAAGGGGGCCGGGCCGTGCCGCGTCCCCGGCCGCGGGGCCGTGACCCCGGACCTCAGGTCTGGAGCGGACCCGGCGGCGGCACCGGCGGCGGCGCGGGCGGAGCCGGGACCGGCGAGGGCTCGGGCACCGGCTGCGGCACCGGGCCGGGCCCAGGCTCGGGCGGTGGTCCGGGCACGGGCGGCGGCGACGGCACCGGCGGCTCGGGGTCCGGCGGTCGGGTCATCTCGGTGCTCTCGGCGATCTGTCCCATGTCTCCCATGTCCCCCACTCTGCCCCGGGGGGCTGCGGGTCGCAGCCGGGGGCGGGGTGCGGGGGCGGGATCCGGCCAGGGCGTGGGCAGGGTTTCGGGACTGCCGCGACCGGCCGGGCCGGGAGCGGAGGTCCCTCACCTCGGGAGCGGAGGTCCCTCACGTCCGGCTCATGGGGCTCCGCCCCGACTCCGCGCCTCCCCCGCCGGCGAGGCCGGATCTCGCCCCCTCCGGCGGCGGGGGGCCTTCAGCAGCTCCACCGCGGCCAGGAAGCCCGACTCCGGGCTGCACAGCACCGGCACGGACAGGACGGGCACGGGCACGGGAGCGGATCCGGCGGTCACTCCCCCGGTGGTCATGCCCCTGGCGGTCATTCTCGCGGTGGCCGCCGCCATGGAGGCCTGTGCCAGCACCACCGCGTCGACCGGACCGGCGGCCACCGCCTCGTCCGCGACCGCCGCCAGGTACCCCTCGGTGTCCCCGGACTCGAACCGCTCCCAGGCCCCCGGCACCACCCGCACCCGCGGTTCGACCTCGACCCCGCCGCGCTCCGCGACCTCGCGGATCAGGCCCAGCGTGGGCGCCACGGTGTCCTCCAGCGCCACGAGCACCGCGATCCGCCGCCCGGCGGCCACCGCGCGCTCCGCCATGGGGCGGTCCACCCGCAGTACGGGCACCCCCAGCTCGGCGGCCAGGCCCTCCGCGACAGCACCGATGGTGGAGCAGGTGCACAACACGGCCCCGGTCCCGGCCGCCAGGGCGGGACCCAGGGCCGCGGCCACCGACCGGGCCAGTTCCTCCGCCCCCGCCCCCGCCCGCGCGGCGGCGAGCAGGGCGGGATCGACCACATGGGTCAGGGGGAGCCCCGCCCGGTGCCGGTCCCGCAGGGCGTCGAAGACCGGCACGTGCACGGGCGAGGTGTGCAGCAGGGCCAGGGGGGCCGGCGCGGCCCCTGGGGTCACCAGAGCCCCGGCGTGGCGGCCAGCTGCTCCTTCGCCGCCGTCACCAGCTCCTCCGCGGGGACGGGCGCCTCCTCGGGGTGCCGCTCCGCCCAGGCCGCCGCGTACGGGCACAGGGGCACCACGGGCACCCCCTCCCGCTCGGCGTTCCGATACACCGTCCGCACCAGGTCCCCGGCGATGCCGCGGCCCTCGTGCCCCTCGTGGACCACGGTGTGCACGGGCACCAGCGCCGGCACCTCCCCCGCGAGCACGAAGTACACGACGTGCCCGACGACGGCACCGTCCTCGTACGCCTCCAGCCGCCCCGCGGCCCGGTCGTCCCTGATCTCCACGGCCATTCCCGTCTCCGTTCCCGTGCTTCCCACGCTTCCGCCGTTCCGCGCGATCGTCGCGCTTCCGGCGCTGCCGCCGTCGCCCGCGCCCGGCCGCCTCAGAGGGCGGCGACGGCGTGCGGGCTGCGTTCCTGCTCGGTCCCGGGCACGGGAGCGGAGGCGTCCGTGCCCAGTTCCACGATCCGGTTGTCCGCGTCCACGTGCACGACGCTCGGCCGCAGGCTCCGCGCCTCGGCGTCCTCGACCTGGGCGTAGCTGATGAGGATGACGAGGTCCCCGGGGTGCACCAGGTGGGCGGCGGCCCCGTTGATCCCGATGACCCCCGAGCCCCGCTCGCCCTCGATGACGTAGGTCTCCAGCCGGGCCCCGTTGGTGATGTCCACGATGTGCACGAGCTCCCCGGGCAGCAGGTCGGCCGCCTCCATCAGCTCGGCGTCGACGGTCACGGACCCGACGTAGTGCAGATCGGCCTGGGTCACGGTGGCCCGGTGGATCTTGGACTTGAACATGGTACGAAGCATGCGAAACACTCCCGAAACTCTGCTCCCTGCCCGCGTTATTGCAGGTCAAGTGCGGTTCCCCACCCTACAACGAGCGGCGAGCAGGGTGGATCCCCCAAGGCTTCGGAGGACCGACGCCAGCTGAATGCCGATTTTTGCGACACAGCCCCATTGACCCCGAGCCCCTTGGGCTCTGCCCTGATCCCCACCCTCCCTCTGAGGGGCAGTGGGGCCGCGTCACCCGGGCGCAACGTCGCCCGCAACGTCAAGACCACCACGCACCAGCCCAGACGCTTCCGTCCGCTCACTGCGGCAGAGGCTCGCCGGTTCCTCGACGCGGCCCGCGCCGACCGGCTCCACGCGCTGTATGAACTCGCCCTCCGCACTGGCCTCCGCAAGGGCGAACTCCTTGGCCTCCGCTGGGAAGACCTCGACCTCACCACCGGAACAGCCAGCATCCGGCGCTCGCTCCAGCGCACTCGCACCGGAGGTCTCACGCATCTGCCCACCAAGACCCGAGCGTCCGAGCGCCGAATCGCCCTCCCCACCGAATGCCTCCACTCCCTCAAGAAGCACCAGGAACGACAGGACAAGGAGCGCGAGACCGCATCGTCAGCCTGGCAGGACAGCAGCCTCGTCTTCACCACGCCGATGGGCCGGCCCCTCGACCCCGCCAACCTCACCCGCCGCTTCCGCACCTTCCTCAACCGGGCCGGACTCCGACGCATCCGCTTCCACGACCTCCGACACTCGACCGCCACCCTGCTCCTGGAACAAGGCGTCGACCTCGTCGTCATCAAGGAGTTGTTGGGCCACGCTCACATCGGCGTCACCGCCGGCGTTTACGCCCACGTCCGACTCCGCCTGCAACGCCTAGCCATCGACACCCTCGGCAACGCCTTCGCTGCCCAGGACGACGACCCTGACGACCCACCCGTCGCAGCCGTCGTGCGCTGACGTTGCCGTCAGCGTTGCCGTCAAACACCCCAGAAGCCCCGCCGGAATGAAATCCGGCGGGGCTTCTCGCGAACCCGACTAACGATCGGACTCTGACAATCCGAGCTCATCGCGTCGAGCCCTCGCAAGAGCACCTTCTTCGATGCCGATTTTCCCTTCACCGGCAACACGAAGGAGAGCAGCCCTCATGGATGAATAATCAACGTGCGGCGGCACATCGATTGCCCACAAGAACCCCGACGCATCAATCTCCCAGGAGACTTTAAAGCTGCGGAGCATGTCGTCAACTACGCTCCTCGCATCGTCCTCTTTGATGATGATTCGGACCGTCGAATGCCCGGCCTCCGATACGAACTCCTCGAACACGAGCTCTCTACGCTCGTGATCAGCTCTGACTCGCACAATGTCACCAAAGGCGATTCCCTTAACATAGAAGGGAGTGTTCCGAACCTGGACTTCCATCTGTACGGAGGTCTTCCCAGTCCAGAGCCGCTCCGAAGAGGCGTTGGCCCAATCGGCAATCTCGTCAGGGAGGTCGAAGGCCACCTTGTACAGCCTCTCGGGCTTACCTGCCGGCACCGACTCAGCGCCGTTAGGGGCCGAGGAAGTCTCTGAGCTCATCGTCCCACTCTTCCATGGTCTTCGTGGACTTATCCCTGTTGCATCGACGGCAGGCAACGGCACCATTATGCGCGCCACCATGACCGCCACCGGCCCTCGGCTCTATGTGATCGATCTGGGCATCGTCAGGCCTTCCCGGGACAGGGTTCCCATTGGCATCTCGCGATCCCCGCCGCTCCACCTTCTGCCCACAGTAATCGCACCTGTACTCGCCACCATTCTTCGCGGCGTTGGCGTCGTAAACCTTCTGCCGCTCAGCATCGGTGAAATCCAAACCGGCTCTATTGCAGTTGTGGACCAGGACCGGCGTGGCCCCCGCCAGCACATAGTACGTGTGCAGGTCCGCGACAGACAGGTTGTAGGTGCGAGCAGTCTTCGTGAAGGGACGGTTGGCCGTGACGCGGATGTTCGAGCCCGACTCGCTGCGGACCGTCGTGCCCGGGGTCAAGTCCTCGGCCTCGACCCATCGACGCTCCGAGGGCGACCAGAACGGATGCTCGTGCGTTGCCGTGAGCCTTTCCGGCCCGGTCGGTGTCGCAAGGGTGAGCTCGTTGAAGCGCTTGTCGTCCTCCGTGACGATGAGGTCGGTTACCTCTCGTGGCCCGGATTCTCCAGTGAGGGGGTCAGTGGCCAGGACCTGGTCTCCCGGCCTGATGTCTTCGATGGCCTGACGTCGACCATCGGCCATGAGCACCTTCGTGCCCGCAAGGAAACACTGGGCGCACGGGGCCTTCCACGCCTTCGCTGCATCTGCCCGCCCGGTTCCCCGGATGGATACGAAAGCCCGGTCGTCCCCCATTGTCGCGTACTGGTACACACGGAGTTTGTCGATTGCCGAGAGTGCGTCTCGCATCCCATCAGGGCACTCGAAGGCATTCGGGCCGGTGCAGGAATTCGCAGCCGCCGCCATGAGGTCATCGGCGATGATGACGCCCGGACGCCACGGGGTCGGCTTGATCTGGCTCTGGAAGTACTTACGCCAGTCCCGGTATGCCTTTCCGGTCCCCAAATACTTCCTGGCGTGATCGGTGATGTATCGCTCGGTCTGATTGACCGGATCGTTGTACGAGATCCAGTCGTTTTCGCCTGAACCCTCCTTCGTCTTTTCTTTGATTTCCCAGTCGTTACCGGTCTTGCGGCACACCCGCCCGATGCAGTCGTCCGGTGCCAGGCCCTCCGGGTCTGCCATGGAAACCGGGTTGTTGTTGCCGTAGGTGTAGCCGTGGGACTGCTGCGGGTCCGCCAGGTCCAGAATCGGGTCGACGCTGACGAAGCGGCCGGTAGTGGGGTCGTATTCGCGGGCGCCCAGGTGGGTCAGGCCGCTGTCCGCGTCCTTCGTGCCGCCCACGAAGCCCTTGTCGCCCGCCCAGCTGCCGGGCTGGGTACCACGGGGTGCCCCGAAGATCCCGGTCTTGCGGTGGGTGACGGTCTGCTTGGCGTCGGAGGTGATCTGGGTGGTGGCCGTGCCGTGGTGGTCGGACAGCAGGAACGTCAGCTTCCCGCCGCCCCGCATCGCGATGGTCTGACCGCCGACCGAGTAGTAGCGGGTTCCCGTGACCAGGCCGACCTTGTCGACGTGGAGTTCGTTGCCACCTGGGAGGTAAAGGGTGCTGCCGGAAGAGTCTCGGCGGATCAGTCGCCCGCCATCCGTGTCGTACAGGAAGCTGGTGACCTTACTGCCCTGAGTGACGGACTTGAGGTGGCCCTCGTCGTCCCAGACGAGATCCTGCTTGGCCGCAGCACCGATCTTCCGGGTCTCGGTATTGCCGGCGGCGTCGTAGGTGAATGTCTCTTCCCGTGCGTCCGTCCCGGTCTGGGTCACCTTCGGAAGCAGGTGCTTGCCGGCCGGCGGGGCCGCGTAGACGCGCTTGGTGTCCGCAGTCGGACCGGAGGGCGTCTTGTACTGCGTTTCCGTCTTGCGGTTGCCGACAGCGTCATACGTGTAGCCGGTCCAGTAGGCATCCGGCCCGCCCACCATGGTCGCCGAGGGAGCCTCTGCGCACTTCTCACCTGTGTTGGTCCATGCCGAGGTGATGCGACGCAGGGAGTCCCGGAGGAAGCACTGGGTGTCGGTGATGCGGGTAGCGCCCTGCCCGTACGCCGTGGCGATCTCCGTGAGGTCGCCGATCGGGTTGTAGGCGTACCGGGTGTCCTCGATCCGCTGCGGTGCGACCTCACGGTCGGCATAGGCCCGGGTCAGACCACCTGTGTGCTCGTCGTACTCGCTGGTGGTCCAGAGGTGCCGACCGAGTGCCCCGTACTCCTGCCGGACGGCACGGCCGTAATGGTCGTACGTGATTCCCGAGATGAGCGGATCGTCGCCGGCAGATGCGGCGGTGAGGTTCCCTGCCTCGCCCTGGTAGGTGTTGGACAGGACCTCGAAGGGCAGGCCACCGGGCAGTTCCGGCTGCTCGACGAATTGGGTCTGACCGGTGTTGTCGTTGTAGTCGTTGTACCACTCGTAGGTTCCGGCGAGCATGCCCTCGCCGGCCGGGACGGTCATCTTCGAAACGACGGGCTGGTAAAGCCGGTTGTAGACGGTGGTGGACCAGGTGAAGGCGGGCTTGCCGTCGACGTAGCGGGTCGTGCTGGAAAGCCGACCTTTCGCGACGGTGTCGTACGCCCAGGTCGAAAGAGTGACGGCGCCCTTTTTGAGGGCTGTCTTGCGGCCCAGGTCGTCGTAGTCGGTGTGCAGGGTGATGCCCCGCGCGTTGGTCACGTCGACCGGGCGGCCGCCCTTGTCGAACACAGTGGTGGTGAGTCCGGTGTCGGGGTCGGTGACCCTGGTCTGACGTCCCCGGACGTCGTACCCGTAGATCCACTTGGCGCCGGACGGATCGACGACCTCTGAAAGTCGCCGCTTGTCGTCGTAGCGGTAGAAGGTGGACTGGGTGACAGGCGGGTTCGCCCCGCTCGTCTCCTGCTTGAGTTCCGTGGTCCTACCAAGGGCATCCACCACAGTCGTGGTCGCAGTGCCGCCTTGGGGTGGGACGACCTTGGTGGTGTCACCCGCGTAGGTGGTCGTCGTGCGCTTGGTCTCCGTCCCGAACTTCTTCGAGACCACCGCCGTGGGGCGGCCGATTCCGTCGAACTCCGTTTCCGTGGAAGCCGGGTACGCGGTGCCCGTGCCGGTGACGAGAACGGCCTCCGCCGCACCCGTGGCAAAGTACGTACCAGAGGCGAACCAAGCCTCGCCCCTGGTGTTGTACGAAGTGTGGGAGACGAGACGCCCTGCACCGTCGGGAGAACGCTCCTGTGTCTCCCGTGGACGCATCAACCCGTCGTAGAAGGTGTACGACGCCCGGTATTTCGCGTCGTGCGTGAGGGACTTCGTCGTGATGACGACCGGCCCGTTGTCGCGGACGAGGTAGTCGAACGTGTAGCTGGGCGTGTCCTTGTTCGAGGCCGCGGGCCGTGTGGGCAACCAGCCCTTGGTCACCCGGCCGAGGGCGTCGTAGGCGGTACTGGATTCCTCACCGTTCGCGTCGGTGACCTTCAGTGCGACTCCGCGGCGAGGGTCGAGCTGTGTGACGGATTTATGCTGAAGGGAGTTCGTGATCGTGGCGGCCGTGGGAACCTCGCCGGAGGCAGGGGCGTAGGAGGTGCCGGTCGTCTTGCCGAAGGCGTCGCTGACGGCCAGCGTGCGACCGTACATGTCCACGCACAACTCGTCCTTGGTGGAGCCACAGTTGCTCGGCGTGGACTTCAGTACCTCGTAGCCGTCGCCCTTGCCGTTGATGCCGTCGGCCTTGGTGACAACCCCTCGCGTGGGAGCATTCCCCCAGCCCTTTCCGTCGTAGTAGGTGCGGACGGAGTCCACGATCGTATCGGGAGTGCTCCTGCTGTCACCGCAGGCCCCTGTGGTCGTTTCCGCCTTGGACACCTTGTTCAACAGCCACAGTTCGGAGTTTCGTGCGTAGGTCGTCGTGGTGCACGACTCGTCGCCGGTCTTGTCCACGTCGCCGTGGTCGGTGACGGCGTACACGAGGCCGTGCTCGTCGAAGCTGCGGTTGATCTGCGTGGTGCGGGTTCCGCCGGTGACCGGCTTCCGCGTGGACTCCTGGAGCGTTCCCGTCTGGTAGGCGTCCAGATTCGGCAGACCCTCACGAGGGCGCGTGGCCGTCGGCTTCGCCGATCGCCAGGGAGTGTACGAGGTGGCCGCGACCAGCTCGCCACCGTCCCCGTTGTAGCCCACAGATTCGCGCACCATTCCGGCGAAGTGAGGGTGGTCCGTGAGGGCGGCGCCGGTCGAGTCCTTGACCTGAGCTCCCTCGATGCCGCGGAAGTACCGCGTCTCGGTCAGCGTCTTCTGATCGCTTCCTGCACCCTTGCGCGTCTGGACGCGGCCGAAGCCCCGTGCCACCGAGTAGGTCCGGTCCTCCGCCTTGGTGAACTCGTCCGTGCTCTTGGCCCACTCCGCCCCGCCCGGGTACGAGTACGTCGTCACGGTGTCCGGGGAGTCCTTGAGGTTGTCCCCTTCGATGACCTGCTTCACCGGATAGGTGGCGAACCAGTCTATTTTGGCCTTGTCGCCCTCGAAGGCCCACTTGACCGGGAAGCAGCGGGTGCCGTTCGTGTCGTCGGTGGGCGGCAGCGCGGTGGCGGTGCAGTTGGGGTCGTGGTAGTCGACGCCGATCGTCCCGCCCGTCTCCGTGGTGATCTGCGCCATGCGCAGCCGGATGAACGGTGCGAGTCCGTCGCCGACCTTGTCTATTCGGTTCGGCTTCTGGATCGGTTCGAACGTGGTGGGCGGGAGGGGCAGGGTGCCGCCGGCAAGCCCTGTCCGCCGGATCGAGGAGAGCCACATCGGCGTCGAGATGCCGTCGCCGGCCGGGGGGAAGCTCTGCGTCAGCTCCCACTTGTCCACGTCCTGGTAGTTCCCGGCAGTGAGCACCTTGGTGGTGATCGAGGCCAGGCGTTCACGCGACCAGAAGCTCGGCGAATACTTCCCCTTGCATTCGACGTCGTCCTTGCAGTATAGGTCGAACGGGACGTCGGGCCACTTGTGCGCGTTCGCCTCGTCGAACGTGGTGCATGCGGTCACGCAGCGCTCGCCCGATCCGAATTCGACCTTGGCCATCGCCTTGGCCGAGTACGCAGCACCGTCTCGCAGCCCGTACTCGATGCGCTTGAGCTGGCCGCCGCGTACGTAGCGCGTGGCCGTCGACTTACCAGTGGTGTCGGAGACGTTCAGACCGTAGTTGTTGGCCTCCGGGTCCCAGTAGTAGGCCATCGCGTTGCCCAACGGATCGACCACGTAGTCGAGCTGCCACCGCCATGCCTGCTTGCAGGAGGCGCCTGCGAAGGAGCTGTTGTAACAGGGCTCCCCCACGTGGTTGCCGAAGACCGGCACGGTCCAGGTGGAATTGGTCGTCGGATCGTTGGCGCCTTCGCCGTGATCGCTCCAGCCGGGCAGTCGGTTCAGGCCGAAGTAGTACTGGGTTCCACTGGTGGTGGTGATGCGCCAGTGTTCGCCCTTGCCATCGAGGCCGTCGGTTCCGCTGTCGCCGTTCGTGGCGCCGGCCAGCTTCTCGACCTTCTCACCCGAGTCGGTAGCGGGACGCCAGGTCTTCCCGTCGTGGACCAGTTCCGTGGTCATGCCACCGAGACTGAGGGTCGCATTGTCGTTGAACCAGCACAGATCACCGACTTTGGTGGTGTTCGTCGCATTGGCCTTGTCGTCGTTGCACCCTTTGTACCGCCGCTCGATGTAGCCCGGCTCCCAGTCCCAGCCGTCACCGATCCACGAGGACTGGTTGTTGGAGGCCGCGGTTCGCCCGTCCACGCTCTGCGAGTTGTAATTCAGAGCGACATTGGGCTGCAGACCACCGGGTACAGCGGGTACGTCGATCGGGTAGGACCAGCCGAACGAACCGTTGGACCCTCCCGCCTGCCACGAGCCGGACGGCTGGAGGGACGTCGCCTTGAAGGAGCCTGTCGGCCCGTCGTCCTCTCCAGTGACGCCGAGAACGACCCCACCGGGACGGCCTGGGGTTTGGGCACCCGCCTTGGTCGGCGCCGGCAGGTCCGTCGTGGCGGTGAGCGTGCCGGCGCGCGTGTCGTTCTCGGTGGGCAACGCCCTGCCGACCCGACAGCCGGGCACGTTGGGCGTGGTGAGCGCACAGGCCGGCATGGCCACCAGCCTGAGACGCGCGGCCCAGTCGCCACCGAAGGCGCCCCTGAATCCGGCGTAGCTCACCTTGACGCGAACAGGACCCGTGGATGCCGCTCTGTCGGCGGGCGCCACGGACAACAGCACGCCGTCCACGCCTGCCTGCCGTGCCACTTCCCGGGTCGCGACGGTGACCCGAACCTGTGGCGCCTTCTCTCCAGGCTTACCGGCCGGATTTCGGACCGGGCTCACGGCGACGGGAAGCCGCTTCGCCTGTCGGAACAAGCCCGTCCGGACGCCATCGAGATCGATCGTGCTCACGCCGGCACCGGGCCAGGAAGCGGACGACGTCTTCCGCTTGCGTACGGAAACCCCACCCCGCTTCACGCCCGATACTTCAACCGCCTCAACGGGCACGGCACGCGGTTGCTTCAATTCAGGGAGGCTCACCCCCGGTCTTGGTGGAGGCTCCGCTATTGCCGCGGAAGGCAAAAGACCCATCATCACTGCGGAAGTCAAAGAGACTGCCCAGGATCGCGCGCCGAACCGGCTCACGTCCCACCCCTTGCGATAGTCTGAAAGTGCAGTATGGAACTTAACAACTCCGCGACAAGTAGAGTCGCCATTTTTTGGACTTCAAACGGAAAGATCGCGCCAACAGCTGCCGGATTCGCGGCATTTACTGGCGTCTTGATGGGCTGTGAGCTGCTGGGATGCGGCACAGTGGGTGGTGGGGCCCGCCCTTCGAACCCCTCATCCGCGCGCACCGCACGAGGGCGATGGTGACATGCAGGGGAACGTCCAAACGACTTCCAGGTTTCAGGCTACGCCGGCTTCCCACGGATTCGCGGAGTCTCCTGGCACTCAAGATACAAGGGGGGATCGCATGCAACGATTCAACATTCCTCACCCAACCAAGAGATTTGGCCCAAGGGTTGCGATATCCACTGCCTTGGCGATGACGCTCATCACCCCCGCCACGATATCGGCATCTGTAACCGCCATGAAAACGCCCACTCATTCTGCTATCGCATCAGCAAATACGTCTGCTTCCGGGGCATTCGACACCGGATCTCTCAGCGAACAGGACAGGGCACTCCAGGAAGCCGGTGCCGCGAAACGTGAGGTCGAGGTCGCCTCGGCCCGGACCGAGACCAGCGACACCTGGGCCCGGCCCGACGGCTCGTTCGTGGTCAAGGATTACGGAACGCCCGTTCGCTTCTGGCGTGAGGGCAGCTGGGCGAAGACCGACCCGACTCTGGTGTTCGCCGCGGACGGCTCGGTCGTCTCCAAGGCGACGCCCGTCTCCGTGAAATTCTCCGGGGGTGGCACCGATCAGTTGCTGGCTGGGGCCGTGGACGGTCGAACTCTCGCCCTCACCTGGCCGAAGGCTCTCCCGAAGCCGACACTCGCCGGCAACATCGCCACCTACGCCGAGGTCCTTCCCGGGGTCGACCTCCGGCTCAGGGCCGAGGTGGAGGGCTTCTCCCAGCTGCTGGTGGTGAAGACCCCGGCGGCTGCGAAGAACCCCGAGCTGAAGACACTGAACTTCGCACTGAACACTGTGGGGCTCACTGTGCAGAAGGACGAGCAGTCCGGAAGCCTGCGGGCCACAGACCCAGCCGGGCAGCTGGTCTTCACCAGCCCCGCCCCCGTGATGTGGGACTCCAGCGGTGCGGAGGGTGCTCCGACCGACACGGGCGCCCAGGCTTCCGCCCGAGCCGATGCGACCGCGGCCGGTGGGTTCGAACCCGGGGTCGGCGCACGGTCCGCACTGATGGGCACCACCGTGACCGACACCTCGCTGTCCCTGGTGCCCGACTCGGCCCTCCTGACCAGTCCCGGGACCACGTACCCGGTGTACATCGACCCCAGCTGGGACTGGGGCGATCGCCAGCAGTGGAACTGGGCACGGGTTTACAAGAAGTGGCCGGACAACAGCTACTGGAACGCCAAGGAGGACGTACGCGTCGGCTACGAGGCCGAAACAAATGGCCTGTCGCGGTCCTTCCTCCAAGTGGACACCAGCAAGATCAGCGGCACTCAGATCAAGGAGTCCGTCCTCCGGCTCAAGAACACCTGGTCCTGGTCGTGCACCGATGCCAAGGTGAGCCTGTTCGCCACGGGTCCGATCAGTTCTCGAACCACCTGGCGCAACCAGCCCAAGAAGCTCAGCGGCGCCTTGTCGACCGTCAACGACTCCAAGGGCTGGGGCCCTTCCTGTCCTGCCGGCAACCTGGAGTTCACCGCGACCGACTGGGTCCGTGACCAGATGAAGAGCGGCGAGACGACCAGCCTCACGTTCGGTCTCTACGCGGACAACGAGAGCGACACCACGGGTTGGAAGCGCTTCGACCCGAAGACAGTCGTGCTGGAGACCGTCTTCAACCACCTGCCCGATCCGCCCAAGGCACTGGGTACCAGCCCTGCGACGCAGTGCGCGACCGGCGGCAGGATCGGCAACACCACCGTCAGCCTCCACGCGATGATCAAGGACGAGGACGGTGGCAGCCTCAACGCCACGTTCGAGGTCCGCAGGGGCTCCACCCTCGTCTACCAGGAGACCGTACCCACGCTCAACAATCGTGTTGCGACAGTCACCCTGCCCGCGTCCAGCACCCCCAGCGGCAGCTACACGTGGCGTGTGATGGCCAAGGACGGGGACAAGGCGGAATCGGCTTGGGTGGCCGCCCGCTGCGCCTTCGAGATCGACCGCGACCGCCCGAGCAACCCGCCCTCGATCCGGTCGGAGAAGCTGCCGGACGGCACGGACAAGTACCCTCCGGGCGAACGCGGCTGGCCTGAGATCACGGGACCTGCCCGGACCGAGACCGTCTTCTCGCTGGCGCCCAACGGCGTCAAGGACGTCGTCGCCTACTACTGGTGGACCGACACGGACGCCCAGGTGACCGAGGTGTCCGCAGCCGCCCCCACGGCCAGGGTCTTCGTTCCCTCCTACGGACCGCACACGGTCCACGCCTACAGCGTCGACAAGGCGGGAAACCGCTCGGACACGCGTACCTACCTGTATTACGCCACGCGCAGTCAGCAGGCCGACAAGCCGGGTGACCTCAACGGAGACCAGCTCAAGGACATTTGGAGCGTGGACGGCAACGGGACGCTGCTGACGTATTCGGGGCTCGGGTCCAGGACCTTCGCGGCGGCGACCAATGGCGGAGGATCCGTCACCTTCCCCGATCGTCAGACTTCCTTCAGCGGGGACTGGGGCCAGGACGGGTTCAACGACTTGCTCGCCCTGCAGCGAAATGCCGCGGACGGGAGGAAGCAACTCCTCGTCTACAACAACGACGGCCGAGGCATCATCGATGACGAACCCGTACAGCTGCGGGTCAAGTGCCCGGTGCCCGATCCCCGGCGCGGCTGCACGGGTGAGGAAGGGTGGACCGGCAACGATCACTGGTTCAACGCCGAGCAGGTCATCGCTGCCGGAGACCTCAATGCAGACCGGATGTCCGATGTCCTGGTCAAGCAGGGCCAGAACCTCTGGGCCTACTTCGGCAACAAGAGCAGTACGCTCAACACACTGTTGGCCGGGCGGCCGGTGCTGGTCGGTGGAACGGACTGGCGGAAGTTCACCGTGGTCGTGCCCGGTGACATGAACAGCGACACACTGCCCGACCTCTGGCTGCGCAACGACTCGACCGGCGAACTCTTCCAGGCGAACGGCCGACGCGAAACGGTCGGCGGAAAGCTCGACTTCGCCTCCTGGGGGTCCCCGGGCACCCGCAAGCTGCTCGCCACCGGTTTGTCGGCGGCCACTTTTCCCCTCATCGGCACCTCGGGAGATCTCGACGGAGACGACAACGCGGACGGAGTCGACGACGGGGACGCGATCCCCGACCTCTGGGCCCGCAAGGCCGACAACACCGTGATCGGCCGCCGCGGGCAGGGCACCGGCACCCAGTTGACCGGCTTCGGGGCACCCTTCGTGATCGACAGCTCCGCCGGCGGCACCCGGATCCCGGCCGGCACCCGATTGGAGAGCGGACAGAGCGTCACTTCGAATTCCGTCAGCCTCGTGATGAAGCCGGAGGGCGATCTCGTCATCCGCTCCAAGACCGGCAACGAGCTGTGGTCCAGCCACACGGCAAGCACCACGATCGCCGGGGCCACGGCCCTGGTCCACTCGGACGGCAACATCGGGATCTACCAGGATGACACCCTGGTGAAGAACGTCACCGGTGTCTCCTCTCCCGGCGAGGGCTACGCCTTCCTTCAGGACCGCGGAAACCTCGTTGTGCACAACGACAAGGGCGAGTCCCTCTGGTCCAGCGGGACCGTGATCCGGCACGACTACGACGGCGACGGCCGCAGCGACTTCGCGGACTGGTACGGCTTCCCGAACGGCGCTGATGTCATCCACACCTTCATGCCGACCACCGACGGAGTGTTCACCAACGGATACGTGAAGGGTCTGGAGCCTCCGGCCACCCACTACGACCCGAAGGACATGCAGTTCGCCACGGGCGACTACAACGGCGACGGCCGGGGCGATGTGGCCTGGCTCTACGACTACGGCGACGGACAGATCAAACTCCACACCGCCCTGGGTTCGGGAAGTGGGAAGTTCGGCACGCCGTTCATCTCCTACACGTCCAAAGCCGGTAGTTGGAACGCCTCCAACATGACCCTACAGTCGGGTGATTTCAACGGTGACGGCCGCGACGACCTCGCCGCCTGGTACGACTACTTCGACGGTCACGACACGTTGTTCACCTTCACGTCCAACGTGCGGGGCGGCTTCAACCCGCCCTTCGGATCCCACACGCAGAAGGCCGGCGGCTGGGAGCGGGAGAAGAGCAAGTTCGTCACCGGGGACTTCAACGGGGACGGCCGCGACGACCTCGCCGCGCTCTACGGATACAGCGACGGCTCCGTGAAGATGCACACGTTCACGGCGGCTCCCACCGGCGCGTTCAACGCCAACCTCAAGTCCTGGAGCGGAACCATCACCAGCTGGGGTGACTGGGACCGCACCTACATCCATGCCGGGGACTTCAACGGCGACGGGCAGGACGACGTGACCGCCTGGTACGACTACGCCGACGGCCACGACGCGCTGCACACACTGCTGAGCACGAGCAATGACGACGGAAGTTTCAGCTCCCCCAAGCAGGGATGGACTTCGGCTCCGGGTAACTGGTACTACCCCAACATGAAGATCGTCGCCGGGGACTACAACGGTGACGGCCGCGACGACCTGGGCGCGATGTACGGCTACGAAAACGGCACCGTACGCATGTTCACATGGCTGGCCGCAGGAAGCCCGGCGCTTCCCACCTTCGAAGCGGCTCGGGCCGGCTGGTCCACGGCCTCCGGCTGGGACTTCGACCGGGTTCGACCCTTCCGCACGTCCAACTGACCGCTCGCTCTCGTCCGAGCCGGCACGGTCACGGTGGCAGCCGGGAGGATACCTCCGCCCCGGCTGCCACCGTCCTTGATTCCAGTCCCGAGGGGGGACCTTGACGCAGCACCACATACCCCGATCCACCCTGATCGCAGCCGTCGCACTCTCCGTGGCGGCTTCCGGTTGCGCTGCCGCCACACCTGCCTGGTCGGCTTCGTCTCAGATCGATGCCGGGGCCATGGCCACTCCCGCAGCGCTGACCCGCATCTCCGACCGGACCGAGGTGGTCAGTGCGGGAACCCACGGGTTCGCCTATCGTGACCTGCGAACGCAGCAGCTGATGTGGTTCCGGTACGCAGACCGCACAGCGGTGGAGGTGGGAACCAGCACCGCCAAAGGTTCCCTTTCCGACTTTGTCGCCATCGCCATGGACGGCGGGCTCGCTGGCGATCCCGTCGAGGAGATCCAGGTGGGGAACCTGGCCGACGAAGCGCTGCCCTTCACCACCGTCAAGGTGACCCGGGCCTACTTCCTCGGCGCCAACGGTGCGACGCTGGTCACCCAGCCGGTTGGCACACACGATGTCTTCCTCGTGGACCAGACCGGTTCCGAGACGCGGGAACGGGCCGTCACCGGCCTGCCCGCGGATGCCGCGTCCATCACGATGACGGCAAGCACTCCGGGGTCGATCGCGCTGAGCTTCCGGAGCGGCTCGCGGACCCACGACGCCGTGGTGGACCTCGGCACGGCCGCGGTGGTGAAGGCCTTCCCGCGTGCCGGCGGGATTGCAGGAGGTCAGGCCGGCACCGCACTGTCCGGGCGGTTCCTGTCCACGTGGCTGCCCGGCCGCGCAGGCAACGGGCAGCCGCTGCGGATTACGGACATGAAGACCGGACTGACATCGGACCTCGACCTCGGGTACGTCACCCGCCCCGTGGTGGGCCTGGTCGGCAACTGGGCGGTGCACGCCAATCGGGCCGACCTGCAAACGGGAAGCGCGCACGAGGACCTGGCCCTGCGTGCCACCCCCGTGGGCGGGGGCCCTGCCCGCAAGCTCCTCGACCACGCCAGTTCGCTGACGCCGACGCCTGATGGTGGGCTGCTGGTCAGTGGCGGAACCCTCAAGCAGGGCGAGGGCATCTTCAAGATCTCCGCCGACACCAAGGGCGAGCCCGTCGCCAGGATGGTCGCGAGCAGCGGCGCCTCAATGTCCCTCACGCTGACCGGTGTGGACGTACCGGCCACCACGCACCTCAACGGCGGTACCTCTCGGCTGCGCTGGAACCTGTCCCGGCCGAACGCCCACACCTCGCTCACGCTGCGCCACGAGGCCAGCAGGGAGAAGCGGGTCTTCTCGTCCGACCAACTGTCGGGTCGGGATGCCGACTGGAACCTGGCCTTGGAGTGGGACGGTCTCCTGGGAACCAAGGGCGAGCCGTTCACTGGTGCCAACGGAAAGTACACCTGGCACCTCGTTGCCCGGCCCGTGAACGGGCTCGGGAGGGACCTCGACGTCTCCGGCAGCTTCCTGGTGGATCGGCCGATCGGCGGTCACGACTACAGCAACAACGGGACGCCGGACGTGCTCATACGGTCGCGCGACGGAGAGCTTTACCGTGCCGACACGTACCAATCAGCCCCCGCCGGGGTGGACATTCCGCAGTTGTTCGCCCGGAAGCCGCAGCTCATCGGTCGTGGCTGGAACATCTACGACGGGATCACAGCGGTCGGGAACATCGCGGGGGCATCGGCCGGCGACCTGGTGGCCCGCGACAAGGCCGGCACGCTCTGGCTCTACCTCGGCAAGGGAGACGGCACCTTCACCACCCGCATCAAGATAGGCGCAGGCTGGAACACCTACGACCGGATGACGGCCATGGGAGACCTGACCGGCGACGGTCTCAGCGATCTCGTCGCCCGCGACAAGGCAGGGATGCTGTGGCTCTACAAGGCCACTGGCAACTGGCGGGCTCCGTTCTCCACCCGCTCAGCGATCGGGGGCGGCTGGAACACCTACGACCGGATCGCCGCGGTCGGGAACATCGCGGGGGCATCGGCCGGCGACCTGGTGGCCCGCGACAAGGCCGGCACGCTCTGGCTCTACCTCGGCAAGGGAGACGGCACCTTCACCACCCGCATCAAGATAGGCGCAGCCTGGAACACCTACGACCGGATCCTCGGCATCGGCGACACGGACAACGACGGCTACGGCGACCTGGTGGCCTTCCGAGGCCTCGATGCCTGGCGTTACAAGGGCTCCGGCAACTGGCGTGGTCCCCTCGCCGACCGCAACGACTTCAACCTCACGTCACCGGGCCACATCGACATCATGTGATGCGACGGCGTCGAACGGATGACGGGCCCATGTAGCCCTGAGCGGCCCTGCCCACCCCGGGGCGGGGCCGCTCAGGGCACACCGACGAGCCGCTTGCGCGCCAGCAGCATGCAGGGCCGCCAGCTGGTGTGCATCCGTAGAGAACCCCAGAGGCTGATGCTGACCGCTCGCTGACCAGAGCCCCATCGTCAAGCCGCTGACCTGCGGAAAGGCTCAGATGTCAGATGTGGGACTTGAATACGGCAGGAAGCATCCGAAACACTTCCGAAACTCTGCTACCTGCCTGCGTTAATGCAGGTCAAGTGCGGTTTCCCTACCTTACAACGAGCCACGAGCACGGTCGGCTCCCCGGGCTTTCCGAGTCCCGACACCGGCCGATGGAAGCTCTGAGCAACCACCCACGGGCCGCACTGTCAGTCCGGCGATAGAGGAGCCCCTCCCTGACGCCCGGTCGCTGTCACCGCGGCGGGGCGCGTCCACGCAGCAGCGCTCCGCCTCCAGCCGAAGGCCATCGGTCTCGGAGCGCGGCGTTCAGCGGACCTGGGGTCGCCGTCAACTACTGCCGTCGGAAGCTCATGAGCCCGGCAAGACTTCGTCCTGCTCCACAGCACACTTTCGTCCACGAATTGCCGTGTCGATCGGCGCCTCGCGCCGGTGGTGCCCGGCCGGAGCGTTGCGGTCCGGCCGGGCGTCGGTGGGGGCGGTGCCCGGTCAGGTGAGGGTGGGGATGCCGGACTCCTTGGCTATCGCTTCGAGGAGGGCGGCCTGGTGGAGGGCGGTCGGGTCGGGGGGTGTGCCGGTGCGGACCGCCGTGGCGAAGGCGGCGACGGCGCGGGCCACCTGGTCCTCGGCGGTGAGCGGGATCTCCGTGACCGAGCTGCCGCGTTCCAGGCGGAGCAGCGGGACGTGGTCGGCGGATGGGGTGAAGGCCGGTTCCACCGTGAGGCGGCCCTCGGTGCCCGCGTAGGTGTAGGCGCTGCGGTAGGCGTCGTCGAGGCCGTGGGACAGGTGGGCGCTGACGCCCGTGGGGGTGCGGAGCAGGACGGTGCCGCCGGTGTCGACCTCGCCGTCCGGATCGCGGACGGCGACGGCGCCGGCGACGGCCAGGTCCTCGCCGAGGGCGAAGAGGGCGGCCCGGACGGGGTACACGCCCACGTCCCACAGGGCGCCGCCGCCCAGGTCGGACCGGTAGCGGATGTCTCCTTCGGGGCGGCGGGGGACGGCGAACTCGGCTCGGAAGGAGCGGAGTTCGCCGATGGCTCCGGAGCGGACCAACGCGCGGGCCCGCGCGTGTTGGGGGTGGTGGGGGAAGAGGACGTTCTCCACGAGGGCGCGTCCGCGGGAGCGGGCCAGGTCGAGCAGTTCGGCGGCCTCGCCGGGGGTGGTGGCGAGCGGCTTCTCGGAGAGGACGTGTTTGCCGGCGAGGAGGGCGGCCCGTACCCAGCGGGAGCGCAGGGCGGCGGGCAGCGGGAGGTAGACCGCCTCGATCTCCTCGTCCTCCAGTGCGGCGGCGTAGCCGTGGAGGGCCCGGGCGCCGTGGGTCCGCGCCGAGGCGCGGGCCCTGGCGGGGTCCCGACTGGCGACCGCGGTGAGCGTCACCCCTTCCGAGGCCGCGAACGCCGGCAGCATCCGGCGCCGGGCGAAGTCGGACGTGCCGAGGACGGCGAGCCGTACGGGCGGTCTCACAGTCGCACCGCGCCGGTGTTGAGGAGGGAGAGCAGGGTGCGGGCCTGGACGTTGACGTAGTGGCTGTGGCCCGCGAGCCCGCGGAGTTGGCCGGGGGTCACCCAGGCGTAGCCGGGCGGTGGCTCCAGGGGGGCCTGGGACTCGTCGGCGTCCACGAAGAGGTAGCGGCTCTCGGCGTTGAGGAAGCGGCCGCCCTCCTCCGAGTGGACGGTGTCGTACCGGACGCGGGCGGGGTCGGCGGACAGGACGAGGTCCAGGAAGGGGGGCCGGTCCGGGCCGGTGCGGTCGGTGTGGTTGGAGGCGGTGTACTGGACGGTGGGGGCGAGCTCGATCCGGTCGAGGAAGCCGCCTTCGAGTTTGGCGTGGGCCAGGAGGTGGGGGACGCCGCCGATGCGCCGGGTGACGAAGGCGGTGGTGCCGGTGCCGGTCGGTTCGAAGAGGGGTTGGGACCAGCCGCGCACCTCGCGGTTCCCGGCCTCCACCGCGACGGCCATCACGCGGAAGTAGCGGCCCTTGACGTGGTCGATGGACCGGGCGCCGCGGGTCCAGTCGGCGACCTCGGCGAGGGGGACGCGTTCGGCCCGCACCTCCGGTTCGGAGCGCCGGGCGGTGAACCAGGAGCGCAGGTCCGTGTCCGGCAGGAGGGCCTCGGGCCCGTCGGTGGGGACGGGGGCGCAGGCGAGGACGGTGCGGGCGTCCATGTTGACCACGTTGTCGCGGGTGAGGAGTTCGCCGATCTGGCCGAGGGTCAGCCAGCAGAAGTCCTCGTCGAGGGGGACCTCCTCCTCGGTCTCGACGAGCATGTTGCGGTTGGCCTTGCGGAAGAACCAGGCCCCGTGTTCGGACTGGAGCACGTCGGCGAGGACCCTGCCCCGGCCGGGGGTGGTGAAGTGCTCCACGTACTTCACGTCGGCGCCGCGGTGGACCTTGGTGTAGTTGCTGCGGGTGGCCTGGACCGTCGGGGAGAGTTGGAGGAGGTTGCGGTTTCCGGGTTCCATCTTGGCCTGCATGAGGAAGTGCAGGACCCCGTCGAACTCCTTGGCCAGGATCCCGAGGATGCCGACCTCGGGTTGTCGGATGATCGGCTGCTGCCAGTGCGGGTAGGGGCCTCCGTCGGTGTGGACGGACAGTCCCTCGACGGTGAAGAAGCGGCCGCTGCGGTGGCCCAGGTTTCCCGTGCCGGGGTGGAAGGACCAGCCGTCCAGTTCCGCGAAGGGGATGCGGCGGACCTCGAAGTGGTGGGCGCGCCGGCGGCCTTCGAGCCAGTCCTCGAAGTCGGCGGTGCGGAGCGTCGCGCCCGCTCCGACCGTCGCGGCGGAGCGGGCCAACCGGGTCGCGATCGCCTCGTCGTGACGCGGTCTCAGGAGGGAGGGGGCCGTCATGCGCGGACCTCCGCGAACTCCTTCACCGTGGCGATGACGTAGTCGAGCATCGGCTCGGTGAGCCCGGGATAGACCCCGATCCAGAAGGTGTTCTCGGTGATGACGTCGGAGTTGGTGAGCTCGCCGACGACGCGGTGGGGGCGGTCGAGGTAGGCGGGGTGGCGGGTGAGGTTCCCGGCGAAGAGCCGGCGGGTGCCGATCTTGCGCTCCTCCAGGTGGTGGACCAGTTCGGCGCGGCTGAAGGGGGCGTCGGCGTCCACGGTGATCACGAACCCGAACCAGCTGGGGTCGCTGCCCGGGGTGGGCTCGGGCAGCAGGAGGTGGGGGACGCCGTCGAGTCCTTCGCGGAGCTTCCGCCAGTTGCGCTTACGGGCCTCGATGAAACCGTCCAGCTTCTGCAACTGCGTGAGTCCCAAGGCCGCTTGGAGGTCGGTCGCCTTCAGGTTGTAGCCGACGTGGGAGAAGATGTACTTGTGGTCGTAGCCCTCGGGCAGGGTGCCCATCTGGTACTCGAAGCGCTTGAGGCAGGTGTTGTTCTTGCCCGGCTCGCACCAGCAGTCCCGGCCCCAGTCCCGCATCGACTCGACGATCCGGGCGAGTTTCAGGTCGGAGGTCAGGACGCAGCCGCCCTCGCCCATGGTCAGGTGGTGGGCCGGGTAGAAGCTGACGGTGGTGACGTCGCCGAAGGTGCCGGTGAGCTGACCGCGGTAGGTGGAGCCCACCCCGTCGCAGTTGTCCTCGATGAAGAACAGGCCGTGATCTGCGGCGAGTTGAGCGATCTCGGCGGCCTCGAAGGGATTGCCGAGGGCGTGCGCGATCATGATGGCGCGGGTCTTCGGGCCGATGGCCGCGGCGACCCGGTCGGCGGTGGTGTTGTAGGTGGCAAGCTCGACGTCGATGAAGACGGGGACGAGGCCGTTCTGCACGATCGGGTTGACGGTGGTGGGGAAGCCCGCCGCGACGGTGATCACCTCGTCGCCGGGCCGGAGCCGGCGGTCCTCGAACAGGTGGGAGGTGTAGGCGGACAGCGCGAGCAGGTTGGCGGAGGAACCGGAGTTCGTCAGGTGGGCCTTGCGGCGCTTCAGCCGTTTGGCGAAGGCGGACTCGAACTTCCGCGAGCTGGGTCCGGCCGCGATCCGCAGGTCGAGGGCGGCCTCGACGAGGGCCACCCGGTCCTCGGCGTCCAGGACGGCCCCGGAGGGCCAGATCTCCGTGACGCCGGGCACGAACCCGCCGTCGCGCTCCTGGTCGAGGTGGTACTTGCGGACCTCGTCCAGGGCCAGTGCCTTGTGGTCGGTCATCGGTCGTTCGTCAGCCACGGTTCCGCTCCTCGGAGGCTTTCCACCACTGCTCGTTGTCCCGGTACCAGGCGACGGTGTCCGCCAGGCCCTGTGCGAAGTCGATCTCGGGTTCGTACCCCAGCTCCTCGCGGATCTTGGTCTCGTCGAGGGCGTAGCGCTGGTCGTGGCCCTTGCGGTCCGCGACGTGCCGGATGCGGGACCGGTCGGCGCCGCACAGCTCCAGGAGGCGTTCGGTGACGGCCAGGTTGGTCTGCTCGTTGCCGCCGCCCACGTTGTAGATCTCGCCGGCGCTGCCCTTGGTGAGGACGAGTTGGATGGCCCGCGAGTGGTCGTCCACGTGCAGCCATTCCCGCACGTTGAGTCCGTCGCCGTAGAGCGGGACCTGCTCGCCCCGCAGGAGCCGGGTGACGAACAGCGGGATGAGCTTCTCGGGGTGCTGGTAGGGGCCGAAGTTGTTGGAGCAGCGGGTGATCGACACCTCCAGTCCGTGGGTGCGCCAGTAGGAGCGGGCGATCAGGTCGGAGGCGGCCTTGGACGCGGCGTAGGGGGAGTTGGGCCGCAGCGGCCAGTCCTCGGTCCAGGAGCCCTCGGCGATGGAGCCGTACACCTCGTCGGTGGAGACGTGGACCACCCGGCCGACCTGCGCGGCGAGGCAGGCGTCGAGGAGGGTCTGGGTGCCGAGGACGTTGGTGCGGACGAAGGCGTCGGCGCCGATCAGGGAACGGTCGACGTGCGATTCGGCCGCGAAGTGCACCACGGCGTCGTGTCCGGGCAGCAGGTCGAGGAGGAGGTCGCGGTCGCAGATGTCGCCCTCGACGAGTCCCAGACGGGGGTGGCCCAGGGGGATGTTGTCGCGGTTGCCCGCGTAGGTGAGCTTGTCCAGGACGGTGACGCGGGCGTTCTCGAAGCCCGGGTAGCCGCCGGCCAGCATGGTGCGGACGTAGTGGGAGCCGATGAAGCCGGCTCCTCCGGTGACGAGCACCTTCACGCGGCCACCTCCACATGGGTGTGGTCTCCGACCACGAGTCGGCTGTGGGCCTCGGCGTGGTCGCTGGGCCCGATGCGGGCGGAGCGACCGATGAGCGAGCCGTGCAGCCCGGGGACGTGGGTGATGGAGGCGCCGGCCATCACGATGGAGTCGGTGAGCCGGGTGGAACGCAGGACGCAGTCCCGGCCGACGGAGGTGTCCGGGCCGATCCGGGAGTCCTCGACGAGCGTGTCGGCCCCGATCACGACGGGGCCGACGATGCGGGAGCGGAACACCCGGGCGCCCGCCTCGACGACCACGGGGCCGACGAGTTCGCTGGCCGCGTCGACCTGGCCGTCCACGCGGGGGACGAGCGTGGCCAGCAGGTGGCGGTTGCACTCCAGGACGTCGTCCGCCCTGCCGGTGTCCTTCCAGTAGCCGCTGTACTCCCCCGCCTTCACCTCGTGGCCGTGGTCGAGCAGCCACTGGATGGCGTCGGTGATCTCCAACTCGCCCCTGGCGCTCGGCTCGATGGCGCGGACGGCCCGGTGGACGGCGCTGGTGAAGAAGTACACGCCGATCATGGCGAGGTCGCTGCGCGGGTTCCGCGGCTTCTCCTCCAGGGCCACCACGGCGCCGTCGGCATCGAGTTCGGCCACGCCGAAGGCCCGGGGGTCGGGGACCTTGGAGACGACGATCTGGGCGGCCGGGCGGTGGGCCCGGAACTCCTCGGCGATCCCGGCGATCCCGTCGGGGAGCATGTTGTCCCCGAGGTACATCACGAAGTCCTCGTCACCGAGGAACGTGCGGGCGAGTTCGACGCACTGGGCGAGCCCGCGCGGCTCGTCCTGGTGGATGGCGGTGATGCGGACCCCGAAGCGGGAGCCGTCGCCGAGGGCCTCGGTGATCTGGTCCGCCCGGTCGCCGACGATCAGGCCGACCTCCGTGACGCCGAGGGCGGCGATGTTCTCCAGCGCGTACTCGAGGACGGGCTTGTTCACGATCGGGATGAGCTGTTTCGGCATCGAATAGCTGAAGGGGCGCAGGCGTGTGCCCGCCCCTCCCGACAGCACCAGAGCCTTCATGGGCGTACCTTCCTCGGATCGGAGGTATGTGCTTCCCGGCCGGTCTCCCGCCAGGGGGCGAGGAGTCCTCGTGCCTCGGCCTCCCGGACCCCGGGGGCCGCCGCGTCCTTCGCGGACATCAGCGGGGGCTCGGTGAAGCCCCAGGGCAGCGCGAGGTCGGGGTCCAGGGGGTCGATGTCGATCTGCGTGCCGGGCACGTGGGCGGTGGACAGGACGTAGCAGATGGTCGTGTCGTCGGTGAGGGTGAGGAACCCGTGCCCGACGCCCTCCGGTACGTAGACGGCCGTGCCCGAGGCCGGGTCGAGCTCGTGGGTGGCGTACGCGCCGAAGGTCGGGGATCCGACCCTGAGGTCCACGACGATGTCGCGCAGCGCTCCGCGCACGCAGGTGACGTACTTGGCCTGGCCGGGCGGGATGGTGACGCCGTGGACGCCGCGGAGGGTGTTGCGGCGGGAGGTGGAGTAGTTGATCTGGCGGGGGGCGAAGGGGTGCCCGGTCCGGGCTTCGAGGAGTTCGGTGCGCAGCCCTTCGAAGAAGTCTCCGCGTTCGTCGATGTGTCGTCGGGGGGTGACGAGGTACGCGCCGGGGACCGCGGTGTCGGCGATGTGCACGGGTGGGCCGCCTCTCCTGGTCGGGTGGGGGTCCGGTCAGTGGGCGAGCCCGGCGAGGCGGTGCTCGACGGACTTGCGGAGGGCGTCCGCGACGGTGTCGACCTCGGTGTCGTCCAGGGCCTGGTGCAGGGGCAGCAGCAGGGTGGTGTCGGCGGCGTGGTCGGTGCCGGGCAGGTGCGTGCCGGGGTCGCCGTAGGCGGGGACCTTGTGCAGCGGCGGGTAGCGGAAGGTGGTGTAGACGCCCTGGTCGAGGAGGTCGGCGGCGACGCCGTCGCGGATCCGGGCGTCCAGCTGCACCCAGTGGAAGTAGTACGTGGACTCGTGCCCGGCGGGGAGCGGGGCGGGGAGCCGGATGCCCTCGGCGTCGCGGAGGAGGTGGTCGTACCGCTCGGCCACGGCGCGGCGGCGGGCCACGAACGCGGGGAGGCGGCGGAGTTGGACGCTGCCGATGGCGGCGGTGATGTCGTTGCCGATGACGCGGCGGCCGAAGCCCTTGACGTTCAGGTCCCACCAGCGGTGCGAGACCTTGGCCGCGGTGAATCCGCTGGACTGCTCCAGGCCGTGGTAGGCCATGGTCCGCGCGGTGCGGGCGAGTTCGGGGTC
Organism: Streptomyces sp. NPDC097619; assembly: GCF_040302735.1. Lineage (NCBI taxonomy): Bacteria > Bacillati > Actinomycetota > Actinomycetes > Kitasatosporales > Streptomycetaceae > Streptomyces > Streptomyces sp. NPDC097619. Next base: position 46,865 of record NZ_JBEOSD010000022.1, read on the forward strand.
GCGGACGTACAGCATGCCGCCGTCGCCGGTGACGAGCACCTTCATGGAGTCGAAGCTCCACATGGCGATGTCGCCGAAGGTGCCGACCTTCGCACCGTCGACGGCGGAGGCGACGGCGCAGGCGGCGTCCTCGATGAGGTGGACGCCTCGGGCGCGGCAGAGCGCGGCGATGGCGGCGACCTCGCCGGGTCGGCCCCCGTAGTGCAGGAGGAGGACGGCCTTGGTCCGGGGGGTCAGGGCCCGTTCGACGTGTTCGGCGGTGGGGTTGAGGAGGTGGGGGTCCACGTCGCAGAAGACGGGGCGGGCGCCGGTGGCGGCGACGGCGTTGCCGGCGGCGACGAAGCTCGCCGAGGGGAGGACGACGTCGTCCCCGGGGCCCAGGCCGAGGAGCTCGGTGGCGAGGAAGAGGCCCGCGGTGGCGGAGTTGATGAAGACCATCCGCTCGGGCGCCACGCCGACGTGCGCGGCGAAGGCGGCCTCGAACTCCTTGGTGCGGGGTCCGTGGCCGAGCCAGTTGCTCTCGAACACCGCCGCGACGGCGGCGAGCTCTTCCTCTCCGAGGCTCGGTTGGAAGACGTTGATCATCGTGGAGCTCCTATCGGGATCGCGCGCTTTCCGCACGGAATGCCGTCGGGTTCTCGACGGGCGGTGCGTCCGGAATTCCTTCCGGACGCGCCGCCGTTCCCCTTTCCGTCGGCCCGCGGACTTCACCGTGCGCAGGAAAGTCGGACCCATGGGCGGCGCCCCTCGATTTCCAGGGCGCGCTCATCGGTCGATAACGGGCGGATAATCAGGGAAGGAATGATTTTCGCGGACTTTACGAAGCGTGGCGAAAGGTGGGATGAATGCCCGGGTGAGAGGGAGGGCGAATGGGGGTGTGGATCAGCGGAGGATGCGCACGGCCTGGCGGGAGGCGAGCAGCCCGGACTCGATGGCACCGTCGACGAAGGCGCCGTGCCAGCCCGTGGCGATGTCGCCGCCCGCGAAGAGGACCCTGCCGTGGGGCTGTTGGACGTCGGGGAGCTGGCGGAGCAGCTGGCCGGGCTTGCGCATGCCCCAGGCGCCGCGGGCGTACGGGTCGGACCCCCAGGCCTTCGCCCGGTGGGAGACGAGCCGGGCGTTCGGCAGGAACCTCCGCAGGGCGGCCTCGACCCGCGCGGGGTCGGAGGTGTCGAGCCGGGGGCCGCTGAAGCCGATCACCAGTCGGGAGCCGTCGGCGAGCTGTTGCTGGGGCACGAGCTGCATGAGCTCGGAGTCGGCGGTCCCCTGGGCGTAGACGGCGTCGGTCTCGCCGCGGACCCGCATCCATATCTTGGTGCCCTGCGGCACGCCGATGCCCTCGCGGCCGGCGGCGGCGTGCGCCGGGGGCAGGCCGGGGGCGAAGGTGATGGTCTTCCACAGGTTGGTGGGGATGGCGAGCACGACCAGGGGGGCGGTGTACCGGCGGCCGCCCGCCACCTCGACGGTCACCTTGCCGGCGGCCTGGGTGATCCGGGTGACCGGGGAGTTGTACACGATCCGGGCGCGGGATTCGACGAGCATGGCCTCCAGGAGGGCGGTCATGCCCTGGGCGGGCTTGAGGCTGGTGGTGAGTTCGGGGCGCCCGGCGGCCAGCCGCTCCCACTGCGCCATGCTGGTGAGTGAGCCCTGGGAGCTGGGGCCGCCCGCGTAGAGGGCAGCGCTGCCGTCGAGCCAGTGGAACCGCACCGGGTCGAGGTTCAGTTGGGCGATGCGGTCGGCCATGGAGAGCCGGTCGACCTGCTCCAGGAGGTCGCGGCGGTAGAGGGGTTCGCGCGGCCGTTCGAAGTACACCTCGGAGCCCTCGTAGAGGCGGAGGTTGAGCTCGGCCAGCTCGGCTCCGGCGGTCGCGGGGTCCACCTCGGCGAAGCCGTTCGCACCGGGCAGGACCATGCGGGTGGCGGCCGTGTCCGTCACGGTGGTCAGCCCGTACCGCCGGAACTCGGCCAGCAGGTGGTGGTGTTCGGGGCCGAGCCAGCCGCCGCCGATCTCGACCCGTTCCCCGGCGAAGGTCCCCGTCCAGATCCGGCCGCCGATCCGGTCGCGGGCCTCCAGGACCAGGGTGTTCAGGCCCCGGGCGCCGAACTCGCGGGCCACCGTGCCGCCCGCGTAGCCGGCGCCGATCACGATGGCGTCGACCGGGGCGTTCTGTGCGACCGCCGGGGTCGTCCCGAGGGCCGCCAGGGGGCCGGCGAGGGCCGCCGCGCCCACCGCCTTGAGCAGGGATCTCCGGTCCGTCCGGTGGTTGTTCGTCATGTGTGGGTCCCCCGTACGAAGGCAGACGTGCCGGCATCCGTTGACCCGGCCTTTCCAGATTGTTTACCTGCCCGTGGCTCATCGACGGGTAATCGGACCGGATTACCCACCGGTTATCCGCGGCTTGCTAGCTTCGCCGAAAAACGGCCGACACGGTGCCCATCGGGCATTGTTCGGAAATTCGGAAACGAATCTGAGCCCACGAGGTGGCAGACCATGCGCGTCATGTTCACAATCTGGCCGGGCACCGCACACCTTTATCCGCTGACCCCGCTCGCCTGGGCGCTGCAGAGCGCGGGCCACGAGGTGTGCGTGGCGGCGCATCCCAGCATGGCGGAGGGCATCGCCTCCGTCGGCCTCACCCCGATCCCGCTCGGGGATATGGGGCTCATGCCGAAGCCCTGGGACGGGGAGAACTCCAAGTCCCGTGACATGGAAGCCGAGTTGGACCGCCTCACCGCGGCGCTCGATCTGGCTCCGGAGGACCGCTACCCCTGGGAGAGCCTGCGCACCTTCCTCTTCCCGGTGATGTGGGACTTCCATCCGATCGGCGGGGCCCCGGACGAGAGCTTCCCGTGGGTGGGTCGACTGGTGGAGGCGGCCCGGGACTGGCGGCCCGATCTGGTGCTGTGGGACCCCTGCTGGCCCTCCTCCGCCGTCGCGGCCCGGGCCGCCGGGGCCGCGCACGCGCGACTGCTGTGGGGGCTCGACTACTGGGGTTGGACCGTGGACCGGTTCGCGGACCGTCGGCGGGTGCTCGGATCCCGGCTCGGCCCGAACCCGATGGAGGAGTCCGTCCGGGCCATCGCGGACCGCTACGGGATGGAGGTGGACGAGGAACTGCTGCTGGGCCAGTGGACGGTGGACCCGACCCCGTCCGGCATGCGGCTGCCGACCCGGACCCGCACCCTGCCGCTCCAGTGGATCCCCTACACGGGCGCGGCCCCCGTCCCCGACTGGCTGCACGCCCCGCCGGAGCGGCCGCGGGTGACGATGTCGCTGGGGATGTCGATGCGGGCCTTCTTCGAGGAGAGTCGGCCGCGGGTGGAATCGCTGCTGGAGACCGTGGCCGACATGGACATCGAGGTGGTGGCCACCCTCGACAAGGAGCAGCTGCGGGACATCCCCGTTCCCGACAACGTGCGGACCGTCGACTACCTGCCGCTGAACCTGCTGTTGCCGTCGAGCGCGGCGTTGATCCACCACGGGGGGACGGGTTCCTTCAACGCGGCGGCGGCGCTGGGGGTGCCGCAGCTGATCACGTCGGACGCGAACGACTTCACGACCGTCGACGCCGAGGGCAACAAGAAGACGTTCACCACGCAGCACATGGACGTGCCGCCCACCACGAAGTATCTGGCCGAGATCGGGGCGGGGTTCACGCTCGACCACCGGGAGCACGATCGGGCGCAGATGCGGGAGCGGTTGGAGCGGGCGCTGCACGATCCGGCGGTGCGGGCGGGCGCGCGGTCCCTGCGCAAGGACATCGTGGCGGCGCCCACGCCCTCGGAGATCGTCCCCGTGCTCGAACGGCTCACAGCGCTGCACCGCGCGCGTTGAGCGTCCGCGGAACCGCTTCCCCCGCTAACTAGAGCGTTCAATCTAGAGATGTGCTACGTTCGTCCCAGCACCAAATAGAGCGATCGCTCTAGTCCTTGGACAGTAAAGACGTTGGAGGTTTTTCCCCATGAGCACCAAGCAGGCCGTCACTGTCATCGGGCTCGGCCCCATGGGCCAGGCGATGGTCAACGCCTTCCTCGACAAGGGCCACCAGGTCACCGTCTGGAACCGCACCGCCTCCCGCGCCGACGCGCTGGTGGCACGCGGCGCCGTCCTCGCCGGGAGCGTCGAAGAGGCGGTCAGGACCAACGAGTTGGTGGTGCTCAGCCTGACGGACTACGCGTCCATGTACGCCGTGCTCGAACCGGCCGCCGACGCGCTGGCCGGCCGGGTGTTCGTCAACCTGAGCTCCGACACCCCCGAGAAGACCCGTGAGGGCGCCCGCTGGATCCAGGAGCGCGGCGCGAAGCACATCAGCGGTGGCGTCACCGTGCCGCCCTCGGGCATCGGCGACCCCGAGTCCTCGACCTTCTACAGCGGCGCGCGGGCCGAGTTCGACCGCTACAAGTCCACGCTGGAGGCCCTGACCAGCACCGACTTCCGGGGTGAGGACCCGGGCCTGGCCGCGTTGGAGTACCAGATCGGCATGGCCATGTTCTGGACCTCCATGCTCGGGTACTGGCAGGCCATCGCCCTGGCGAGCGCCAACGGCCTGAAGGCGGCGGACATCCTGGCGAACGCCAAGTCCACCGTGGAGTCCCTGCCGGGCTTCCTCGCCTTCTACGCGGAGCGCGTGGACGCGGGCAACCACGAGGGCGACGTGGACCGGCTCGCCATGGGCCTGGCCAGCGTGGAGCACGTCCTGCACACCATCGCCGACTCCGGCGTGGACACCGCCCTCCAGGCCGCGGTCGTCGACATCTTCAAGCGGGGTGTGGACGAGGGCCACGCGGCGGACAGCTTCTCCAGCCTCATCGAACTGATGAAGAAGAAGTAGCACCGGCGGGAGGGCGCGACGGGCACGACGCGCGCGACAACGAGGGCCGTTCGGAGCCGACCACCGTCAGGGGTCGTCGGCACCGGACGGCCCTCGTCGCGTGCGACACCCGGGCACCACCCGCGACGGATCCGGTCCCCGACCACGACCACGACCACGACCACGACCCGGAACGACGCGACGCCCGGTCGGCGACAGGCCGACCGGGCGAACCGGCGAACGGGGAGACGAATGAACGGGCGAACGGGAAGTCGGGGTGAACGGGAAGACGCGGTGAACGGGCCTACCGGTGGGCGTCGACGAGCTGGGCCAGGTGCTTGGCCGCCATCTCCAGGGGGACCCGGCTCGCGGAGACCTGCGCGGCCAGCTCGGCGCCTTCGAGGGTGCTGATGACCGTGTGGGCCAGCTCGTCGGCCTCGGCCCGCGCGATCCCGGCCTTCACGAGGGCGCCGGAGACCAGCCCGCGCCAGTGGGCGAAGGCCTGGGCGGCGGCGGACTGCACATCGGGCAGTCGACCGACCGAGCCCAGCGCGGTGGTGGAGATCGGGCAGCCGTCGACCCAGTCCGACTCGGCCAGGCGGTCGGCGAGACCGAGGGCGAATTCCGCGAGGGCCCGGGCGGGGTCCTCGGCCCCGTCGAGGCTGGCGTTCAACGCCTCGACGAACTCGCGGTTCCCGTGGTCGATCGCCGCGGTGGCCAGCTCCTGCTTGCCGCCGGGGAAGAAGTGGTACAGGGAACCGAGGGTGGCGTCGGCCTCCTGGGCGATCTGCTTGATGCCCGTGCCGTCATAGCCCTGCCGCTGCATCAGCACCGAGGCCGCCCGGACGATGCGGTCACGGGTGCCGAGGGCGGACTCCGGCGTGGACCCGGACTGCTCCGCGTTGCTCCGTGGCGATTCCTTCATCCCGCGAGCCTACCATTCTAGAGCGTTCTTTTTAGGGCCCGCGACCGACCTCCCCGCGCGGAGCCCCGGCGAGCGGGTCCCGGCCCCCACGAGAGCCGGGCCGCCGGGCCTGCCGGGGGGGGTGGGGCCGGTACCGGGGACGCGGTCACGGGGGCGGGGGAACGGGGGTCCGGGACCGGGGGGTGGGGGGTGTCAAGAGGCGAAATCGTGGGACTTCCGGGTGGGTCGGAGGGCCCGGAGAGTGGCGGTGATCGTCGTGAACCGCCGCCGGGCGGGTCCATCCGAACGAGGAGACCGACCACCCCATGTCCACTCATGACCACGGGGCGCCGTCCCTGCCCCTGACCTCTCCGCAGGCGGGTGTGTGGTTCGCCCAGCAACTCGACCCGGACCGTACCGACTACGCGATCGGCGAGTACCTGGAGATCCGCGGCCCGCTGGACGCGGCGCTGCTCCAGGAGGCGATCGGCCTGGTCGTCGCCGGGACCGAGGCCCTCGGCATGCGGTTCACCGAAGCGGACGGCGAGGTCCGGCAGGAGCCCACCGCCCTGCCGCCGTTCCGACTGGAGACCGTCGACCTGCGCGGGCGGGCCGACGCGCGGGCCGCGGCGGAGGAACTGATGCGGGCGGCGCTGTCCCGACCCATGGACCTGGCCTCCGGGGACGTGCGCCGCCACCTGCTGGTCCGGATCGACGGGGACGCGCACCTGTGGATGCACGGCTACCACCACATCGTCATCGACGCGTACGGCGGCTCGCTGCTGGCCCGCCGCACCTCGGAGGTGTACACGGCGCTGGCCACTGGCGCGCCGGTCCCCGAGCCGGAGGAGCCGGCCGCCCCCTGGGCGGAGGTCGTGGCCGAGGAGCGGACCTACCGGGAGTCCGAACAGTGCGCCCGGGACCGGGAGTTCTGGCAGGGGGTCCTGGCGGGCGCCCCGGATCCGGTCGCGTTCACCGGGCGGCCGGTGGCCCGGCCCTCGGGGGCCCCGCTGCGCTGCCGCGGTGACCTCCCGGCGCCGGACGCGCAGCGGCTGCGGGCCCTGGCGCGCTCCCTGGGAACCCGCTGGTCGGCCGTGGTGATCGCGGCCTCCGCCGCGTACCTGAGCCGGGTCGGAGGTACCGAGGACGTGCTGCTGGGCCTGCCCGTGACGGGGCGGACCACGCCCGTCGCGCGCCGCACCCCCGGCATGTTCTCGAAGGTGCTGCCGCTGCGGATGCGGGTCACCGGCGGGACGACCGTCGGCGAGCTGGTGCGCGGGGCCTCGGGTGCGATCCGCGAGGTCCTGCGCCACCAGCGGTTCCGTGTCGAGGAGCTGTACGGGGACGCGGCGCCGTGGAGCGCCTCGGTGAACGTGATGTCCCTGGACTACGTGCTGTCCTTCGCCGGTGCCGCGGCGACCGCGCACAACGTGGCGGTCGGACCGGTGGAGTTCCTCTCGCTCAACGTGTACGACCGGGGCGGCGAGACCCCGCTGACGGTGCAGGCCGAGGCCGACGCCGCGGACACCGGGGAGAGCGGACTGGCCGCCCATCGGGACCGGTTCCTCGCCTTCCTGACCGCGCTGGCCGAGGCGGGCCCGGACGCTCCGCTGGACTCCGTGGACCTGCTGACCGACGGCGACCGGGAGCTGCTGGCCGGGTTCGCCGACGGCGGCCCCGGGGCCGGCACCGGCCACGGGGCACTGCTGCACGGCCTGTTCGAGGAGCAGGCCCGCCGCACCCCGGGGGCCGTCGCGGTGGTCTGCGACGGGCGGGAGGTGACGTACGCGGAGCTGGACGCGCTGGCCGAGCGGATCGCGGTCCGGCTGCGCGGGCGGGTCGCGCCCGGTGAGCCGGTCGGGGTGTGCGTACGGCGCTCCCCCGAGATGGTGGCGGCCCTGCTGGGCGTGCTGAAGGCGGGAGGCTGCTACGTCCCGCTGGATCCGGGGCTGCCGGAGGCCCGGATCGCGGGGATGGCGGAGGACGCCGGGCTGTCGGTGGCGGTCACCGGACCGGACACCGGGGCCGGGCTGCCCGTGGGCGTGGAGCGGGTGCAGGCCGGTGCGGACGGGGCTCCGGGCGGGCCCGTGGGCGGGGCCGGCCAGGCCCTCCGTCCGGTGCCGCCGGCGGCACCCGCCTACCTGCTGTTCACCTCCGGCAGCACGGGCCGGCCGAAGGGCGTGCTCGTGCCGCACGCCGCCGCGGCCGACTTCGTGCTGGGTCACCTGGAGTGCGCCGGGATCCCCGGACCGGGGGCCGGCGTCGGCGAGCGGTTCCTCGGCTTCGCGGCGCTGTCCTTCGACGTGTCCGTCCTCGACCTCTTCGGTCCGCTCGTCGCGGGCGGGACGCTGGTGCTCGCCACCGAGGAGGAGCGGCTGGACGTGGACCGGTTGCAGGCGTTGCTGGTGGACGGGCGGGTGACGGTCGCGGACCTGCCCCCGGCGCTGCTGCCGCTGCTGGACCCGGCCCCGTTGACCGGGCTGCGGTTCCTGTCCACCGGCGGCGAGGCCCCCTCGGGTGACGCGCTGGACCGGTGGGCGGCGCCGGGCCGCGAGGTGTGGAACGCCTACGGTCCGACGGAGGCGGCGGTCTCGGTGACGATGCACCGCTGCGCGGCGCGGTCCGGGGGCCGGGTGCCACCGATCGGGCGGCCGATGCCGAACCATCGCGCGTACGTGCTGGACTCCCGGCTGCGGCTGCTGCCGCCGGGGGCGGCCGGTGAGCTGTGCGTGTCCGGGGCCGGGCTGGCCCACGGCTACGCCGGACGGCCCGGGACCACCGCCGAGGTCTTCACGGCCGACCCGTACGGCGGGGTGCCGGGGGCCCGCATGTACCGGACCGGGGACCTGGTGCGCTGGACGGAGGACGGCGAGCTGGAGTTCCTGGGGCGGATCGACCGGCAGGTGAAGGTCAACGGGCACCGGATCGAGCCCGGCGAGATCGAGTCGGTGCTCGCGGCACACGCGGCGGTCGGCCAGGCCGCGGTCGTGGTGGACGGGGGTGGCGGACCGGTGGCCGGGCGGGGCCTGGTGGCGTTCGTGGCGCCCGGACCGGGGGCCGTCCTGCCCGGGGCCGACGAGCTGGCCGCGCACTGCGCGGACGCGCTGCCCCGGTACATGGTGCCGCGGCGGTTCGTGGCGCTGGAGCGGCTGCCGCTGACGCCGGGCGGCAAGGTGGACCGCCGGGCCCTGGTGGTGCCCGAACCGCCGGAGGGCGGACCGGCCGACGCGGGGCGGGCCCCCGCGGGCGCGGCCGAGGAGACCCTGTGCGCCCTGTTCGAGGAGGTCCTCGGACGGCGGGTGGGGCCCGAGGACGGCTTCTTCGAGCTGGGCGGGGACAGCATCGCGGCGCTGTCCCTGGTGAGTCGGGCCCGGACGCGGGGCCTGCGGTTCGCCCTGCGCGACGTGTTCGCCGCGCGCACCCCGGCGGGGCTGGCCTCCGTGGCCGTCCAGGACGCTCCGCACGGTCCGGAGCGGACGGGTGCCCGGGACGGCGGCGCGGTCGCGGAGACCGGCCCGCTGGCGGCCACGCCGGTGATGCGCTGGCTGCTGGACGGACCCGGTCCGATCGGCCGCTTCTGCCAGTCGATGGACCTGGTCCTGCCCGAGGGCATCGGGGACGCGGAGCTGCTGCGGGTGCTCCAGGCGGTCCTGGACCGCCATCCGGCCCTGCGGATGCGGGTGGTGGCCGGTCGGGACGGGCGCGCGGAGTGCGAGCTGCGCGTCGCCGGCGCGGTGGACGCGGCCGACGTGCTGGTCATCGCCGACGGGGCGGCGGCCCCGGACCGGGGCGCCGAGGAGGCCGGTACCGCGGTCGCGGCGGACGGGCTCGCGGCGCGGGCCGCCGCCCAGCTCGATCCCTTCGCGGGCGTGATGGTGCGCGCGGTCCGCCACCGCGGCCCCGGGGGCGCCGGGCGACTGCTCCTCGTCGTGCACCACCTCGCCGTGGACGGGGTGTCCTGGCGCGTCCTCACCGAGGACCTGGCCGCCGTGGCCGAGGCCGTCACCGCCGGTCGCGAGGTGCCCCCGGCTCCGGCCGGCACCCCGCTGCGGGCGTGGACGGACCACCTGCGCGCCCTGGCGCGCACCCCGGAGACCCTCGCGGAACTCCCCTACTGGCGGCAGACCCTGGCCCCGCTCGCCGCGGGTCCGGACGCCCCGGAGCCGGCTCCCGCGCCCGGGCCGGGAGGCACGGCCGCGCCGTGGGACCGGGTGCCCGATCCGGACCGCGACCGGGTCGGCGGGACCCGCACCCTCCGGCTGGCCCTGCCCTCCCACGTGGCGGAACCCCTGCTCACCGGGGTGCCCGCGGCGCTCCGCACCGGTCCGGCCGAGGTGCTGCTGGCGGGCCTGGTGCTCGCCGCGCACGCGGTCCGGGGCCGGGTGGACTGCGCGGGCGTCGCCGACTCCCTGCTGGTGGACCTGGAGGGGCACGGCCGGGCCGACGGCACGGGCCGCCACGACCTGTCCCGCACCGTGGGGTGGTTCACCACCCAGTACCCGGTCCGCCTGGACCTGCGCGGCCTGGACCCGGCCGCCGCCGGCGCCGGTGAGGTGACGGCCCTCGCCGAGCTGGTCGAGCGGGTGCACGCGGCCCTGGCGGCCGTGCCCGCCGACGGCACCGGCTTCGGCCTGCTGTCCCGGCTCGACGCGGAGACCGCGTCCGCACTGGCCCCGCTGCCCGCCCCGCGGGTCCTCTTCAACTACCTGGGCCGGTTCGACGGCTCCGGCACCGCGCCCTGGGGGCCCGCGCCGGAGGCCGGTGGGCTGCGCGCGGACGCCGATCCCGCCATGCCCGTCGAACACGCCCTGCAGATCGACGCGATGGCCGTGGCCGGGTCCGACGGCACCTCCTTCGAGGCGGTGCTGACCTGGCCCTCGGAGCTGGTCGGCCGCGCGGAGGCGGAGTCCTTCGCCGCCGCCTGGGACGAGGCGCTGCGGCTGCTGGCTGGCGCGGTCGGGGCGCTGCCCGCGACCGGAGCGGGCCGGCCGGGGCGGCTCGCCCCGCGGGACGTGCCGCTGGTGCGGGTGACGGGCCGGGAGCTCGACGGGCTGGCCGTCCGGTACCCGCACCTGGTGGACGTCCTGCCGCTCTCGCCCCTCCAGGAGGGCATGTTCTTCCACGCCGCCTACGACGCCGAGGGCCTCGACGCGTACACCGGGCAGATCGTCCTCACGTTGAGCGGCCCGCTGGACGCGGCCCGGCTGCGCGCCTCGTGCGCGGCCCTGCTGGACCGGCACGCGGGCCTGCGCGCCGCCTTCACCGACCAGGGCACGGGCCGCCCGGTGCAGGTGGTGTCGGGTCGTGTGGCTCCGCCGTGGCGGGAGGCCGACCTGAGCGGACTCGACGCGTCGGAGCGCGAGGCCGCCTGGCTCGACCTGCTGGCCGACGACCGGGCGCGCCGCTTCGATCTGGCGGCGCCGCCGCTGGTGCGGTTCGCCCTGGTGCGGACCGGGGAGGCGGAGCACCGGCTGGTCGTGACGAACCACCACATCGTGTGGGACGGCTGGTCCTCGGCGGTGATCCTGCGCGACCTGCTCACCGGCTACCGGGACGGCACGACCGACCCGGCCGCCGCGCCGGTGCCGCGGGCCTTCCTCGGCTGGCTGGCCGGCCAGGACCCGCGAGCCGCCGCCGACGCCTGGGAGACGGCGTTGGCGGGGCTGGCCGAGCCCACCCTGCTGGGCGCCGCCGACCCGCACCGGATGGCCGAACTGCCCCGGCGCACCACCCTGGAGCTGTCCGAGGAGCTGACGGCCCGGGTGGCGGCTGCCGCCCGGACCGCCGGCATCACCCTCAACAGCGTGGTCCAGGGCCTGTGGGCGGTGCTGCTCGGCCGGCTGACGGGCAAGGAGGACGTGGTCTTCGGCGGCACCGTGTCCGGTCGCACCGCGGCCTTCGACGGGGTCGAGGAGCTGGTCGGCCTGCTGATCAACACGCTGCCCGTGCGGTTCCGGCCGCGCCCCGACGAGGGCCTGGCGGAGGCGCTGGTCCGCTTCCAGTCGGAGCAGGCCCTGCTGCTGGACCACCAGCACGCCCCGCTGGCCCGGATCCAGGGCGCGGCCGGGTTGGGCACCCTCTTCGACACCGCCGTGGTGGTGGAGAACTATCCGCTGGACCTGGACGGGATGCGGGACCTGGCCGGCGAGGTCCGGCTGACCGGAGTGGACGCCTGCGACGCCACGCACTACACCGCCAACCTGGTGGTGGTGCCCGGTGAACGGCTGCGGCTGCACCTGGACCACCGTCCGGACGCCCTCGACGCGCGGGCGGCCCTCAGCGTGGTCGAGGGTCTGGAGCGCCTGCTGACCTCCTTCGCGGACGCCCCCGAGCGCCCGGCGGGCGCCGTGGACCTGCTCTCGGCGGAACAGCACCGGCTGCTGACCGCGTGGAACTCCACCGGGGTGCCGGTGCCGGAGACCACCCTGACCGCCCTGTTCGCCGCGCAGGTCGCCCGTACCCCGGAGGCCCCGGCCACCGTGTACGGGGCCGAGCGCCTGGACTACGCGGGGCTGGACGCCCGGGCGGAGGCCCTGGCGCGGGTGCTGCGGGCGCGCGGGGCGCGGCCGGAGACGGTGGTGGCGGTGGCGCTGCACCGGTCCACGGAGATGGTGGTGGCGCTGCTCGCCGTCCTGAAGGCGGGGGCGGCCTACCTGCCGGTGGACCCGTCGTTGCCGGCGGAGCGGGTGGCGTACCTGCTGGAGGACGCGCGTCCGGTGCTGCTGGTCGCCACGGACGAGGTGGCGGCGGGCCTGCCGGACCGGGCCGACGGACCGCCCCGGGTCCGCCCGGACGGGACGACCGCGAAGACCGGCCCGGTCGGGGACCGCGTGGACGCCCCGCCCGCGACCGACGGGCCCGCAGGGGCTCGCGAGACCGCAGGGGTGCACGGGGTCGTCGCGACGCACGAGGTCGACGGGCCGCTGCCCTCGCACCCCGCGTACGTGATCTACACCTCCGGGTCCACCGGCCGCCCCAAGGCGGTGGTGGTGGAGCACCGGGCCATCGTCAACCGGCTGCTGTGGATGCAGGACCGCTACCGGCTGACCGCCGAGGACCGGGTGCTGCAGAAGACGCCGTTCGGGTTCGACGTGTCGGTGTGGGAGTTCTTCTGGCCGCTGCTCACCGGGGCCGCGATCGTCGTCGCGGAGCCGGGCGGGCACAAGGACCCCTCCTACCTGGCCCGGGTGATCCGCGAGGAGGCCGTCACCACGGTCCACTTCGTGCCCTCCATGCTGGCCGAGTTCGTGCGGGAACCGGCCGCCGCCGCCTGCCGGAGCCTGCGCCGGGTGGTGTGCAGCGGCGAGGCCCTCGGGGAAGCCCTGCGGGACCGCTTCTTCGAGGTGCTGGACGTGCCCCTGCACAACCTGTACGGCCCGACCGAGGCCGCCGTGGACGTCACGCACTGGGACTGCCGGCCCGGGGACACCGGTCCGGTGCCCATCGGACGACCGATCTGGAACACCGCCCTGCACGTGCTGGACGGGGCCGGCCGGCCGGTCCCGATCGGCTTCGCCGGGGAGCTGTACCTGGCGGGCGCCGGGCTGGCCCGGGGCTACCTGGGGCGGCCCGCGTTGACCGCCGAGCGGTTCCCGGCCTCCCCGCACGGGGCGTCGGGCAGCCGGATGTACCGCACCGGGGACCTCGCCCGGCTACGCGCCGACGGGGCCGTGGAGTACCTGGGCCGCACCGACGACCAGGTCAAGATCCACGGGTTCCGCATCGAACTCGGTGAGATCGAGGCGGCGTTGTACCGGGCCTCCGGAGCCGCCCGCGCCGCGGTGGTCGTGCGCGAGGACCGCCCGGGCGAGCGCAGGCTCGTCGGGTACGTGGTCCCGCGGCCCGCGGCCGCGCCGCCGGTTCCCGCGGAGGTCCGGGCCGAACTGGCCCGCACCCTGCCGGAGTACATGGTGCCGCTGGTGGTGCCGGTGCCGGCCCTGCCGGTCACCGCCAACGGCAAGTTGGACCGGGCGGCGCTGCCCGCTCCGGAGGATCCGACGGCCTCGGCCGACCGGCGCGGGGACGGCGGACCGCCCGAGGGCGAGACGGAGGAACTGGTCGCCGCCGTGTGGCGGTCCGTGCTCGGCGTGGACCGGGTGGCGCGCCACGACGACTTCTTCGCCCTGGGCGGGCATTCGCTGAGCGCGACCCGGGTCGCGGCCCGCCTGCGCCAGGCCCTCTTCCTCGAACTCCCCCTGCACACGCTCTTCGAACACCGCACCGTCGCCGGGCTGGCCGCGGCCGTCGAGACCGCCCTGCTCGCCGAACTCGCCGACGGCACCGACCCCGCCGACCCGGGAGCGGACCCGTACGGCCCCGTCGGTACCGGTGCTCCCGACTCCTCCGCCCCCGCGGACCTCCTCGTATCCGCCGCCCCCGTGTCGGGTGGCGCCCTCGCCCCTCAGGGAGACCTCTCGTGACCCTCCAGGACACCCCGCCGACCGCTGCCGGCCGTCCCGACGTGCGCGAGCTGCTGCGCCGCCGGGTGCGGGCCGCCCTCGCCGGCACCACCGACCCGGCCACCGGCACCGGCACGACGACGCCGACGGCCTCCGCCCCGGCCCGCACGGCCGGTCCGGCCGTCGCCTCCTTCGCTCAGGAGCGGATGTGGCTGGCGGACCGGATGGCCGACGGCGACTCCGGTTACGCCGTCCCCCAGGTGGTGCGGCTGCGCGGGCCGCTGGACCCGCGGGCGCTGCGCACGGCCCTGACCGCCGTCGTCGCCCGGCACACCCCGCTGCGGACGGTGTTCCGGGAGCGCGACGGCCTGCCCCGCCCCGAGGTGCTGCCCGCCCCGGCGGAGGTACCGGTCCCGCTGCTCGACCTGGGCGCGGGCGACCCCGGCGACCTGGAGCGCCGGGCCCTGGACCTGCTGCGGGAGGAGGCCCGCCGCCCCTTCGACCTGGCCGCGGGCCCGCTGCTGCGGGCGCTGCTGGTCCGCACCGCCCCCGAGGAGCACCTGCTCCTGCTGGTGGTCCACCACATCGCCACCGACGGCTGGTCCATGGGCCTGCTCTGGGAGGAACTGGCCGCGAACTGGGCGGCACTCACCGCCGGCGGCCCCCTCCCCGAGCCGCGCCCGCTGCCCGTCGAGTACCAGGACCACGCCCGCGAGCAGCGGGAGCGCTTCGACCGCGGCGGTCTGGACGCGGGCCTGGGGTACTGGACGGAGCGGCTGGCCGGGCTGGAGCCGCTGGAGCTGCCCGCGGACCGGCCCCGGCCCGCCCGTCGCAGCGGGGCCGGTGCCTCCGTCCCGTTCACGCTGGACACGGACCTGACGGCGGGCCTGCGCCGGCTCGCCGAGGCCGAGGGGGTCACCCTCTTCACCGCGCTGGTGGCCGGCTTCCAGGCCGCGCTGGCCCGGTTCTCGGGCCGTACGGACATCGCGGTGGGCACCCCCGTGGCCGGTCGTGACCGGGTGGAACTGGAGCCGCTGGTCGGCCTGTTCGTGAACACCCTGGTGCTGCGCACCGACCTGTCGGGCGCCCCGGGCTTCCGGGAGCTGCTCGGTCGGGCCCGCCGGGTGGTCCTGGACGCGTACGACCACCAGGAGGTGCCCTTCGACCGGATCGTGGAGCGCCTCGCCCCGGAGCGCGCCGGCGACCGCAATCCGCTGGTCCAGGTGATGTTCGCCGCCGCCCGGGAGGAGACCGCCGGTCTGCGCCTGCCCGGCACCACCGCGGAGCCCGTCGACCTCGACTTCGGCGGCTCGCTGTTCGACCTGAACGTGTTCGTCACCGAGGGCGCCGCGGAGTGCGTCGGCACCCTCGTCCTGGACACCGACCTGTTCGAGCCCGCCACCGGCGCACGCCTCCTGGGGCACTGGCTGGAGCTGCTGCGGGCGGCCGTACGGGACCCGGAGGCGCCCTTCGAGGAGCTGCTGCCCGCCCCCACCACGGCGGCCCGGCTGGTGGCCGCCGGACACGGCACCGCCCGCCCCGACCTGGCACCCGCCACCGTCACCGGCCTGTTCGCGGAGCAGGTCCGCCGCTCCCCCGCCGCCACCGCCGTGGTCTGCGGGGACCGCCGGCTCAGCTACGCCGAGCTGGACGCCCGGTCCGCGGCCCTCGCGGCCCGCCTCACGGCGGCCGGCGTCGGCCCGGAGACCGCGGTGGCCCTGCTGACGGAACGCTCCGAGCAGGTCCCGGTCGCGCTGCTGGCGGTGCTGCGGGCGGGCGGTCACTACGTGCCGCTGAACCCGGAGTTCCCCGTGGAGCGGCTGCGCTGGATGCTCGCCGACACAGGAGCCCACCTGGTGCTGGCCGACGCGGCGGGGGCGGAGCACCCTGCCCTGGCCGGGCTGCCCCTGCCCGTCCTCGGACTCGACGACGCCGGAGCCGACGCTCCCGCCGAGCGGGTCGGGGTCGCCCCCGTGGACGCCGGGGTCCGGCCCGACGGGCTGGCGTACGTGATGTACACCTCGGGCTCCACCGGCACCCCGAAGGGCATCGGGACCACCCACGCCAACGTGGCCGCCCTCGCCCGGGACGCCGCCTTCGGGTCGGGGCACGAGCGCGTCCTCGCGCACTCCCCGCTGGCCTTCGACGCCTCCACCTACGAGCTGTGGGTCCCCCTGCTGTCGGGCGGCACCGTGATCGTGGCCCCGCCGGGCCGGACCGGCACGGACGTGCTGGCCGGGCTGGTCCGGGAGCACCGGATCAGCGCCCTCTTCCTCACCGCCGCCCTGTTCAACCTGGTCGTCGAGGAGTGCGTGGAGCTGCTGACGGAGGTCCGCGAGGTGTGGACGGGCGGCGAGGCCGCCTCCCCCGAGGCGTTCCGCCGGGCCCTGGAAGCCGCCCCGGACACGGCCGTCACCAACGTGTACGGGCCGACCGAGACCACGTCCTTCGCCCTGTACCACCGCCTCGCCCCCGGGACCGGAGAGGCCCCGGCGACGGGCGACGGCCGGGTGCCGATCGGACGCCCGCTGGACGACACCCGCCTGTACGTGCTCGACGAGCGCGGCCGGCCGGTGCCCGAGGGCGCCGTCGGCGAGCTGTGCGTGGGCGGCAGCGGCGTGGCCCGCGGCTACCTGGGCCGCCCCGCCCTGACCGCCGAGCGCTTCGCCGTGGACCCGTACGGGGCCCCCGGCGCCCGCATGTACCGCACCGGCGACCTGGCCCGGCGCCGCCCGGACGGCACCGTCGACTACCTGGGGCGCGCCGACCAGCAGGTCAAGATCCGCGGCTTCCGGATCGAACCCGGCGAGATCGAGGCGGAGCTGCTGCGGCTGCCCCATGTGGCGGGCGCCGTGGTCGTGGTCCGCGAGGACGTGCCCGGCGAGCGGGAGCTCGTGGCGTACGCCGTCCCGGCCGCGGACCACGCCCTCGACGGGACCGCCCTGACGGGCGCGCTGGCGGCCCGCCTGCCCGCCTACATGCTGCCGTCCGCCGTGGTGGTCCTCGCCGAGCTGCCGGTGACGGCGAACGGGAAGGTGGACCGGCGGGCCCTGCCCGCCCCGGCCGCCTCCCGAGCGGACCGCGCGGAGTTCGCCGAACCGGTCGGCGCCACGGAACGGCTGGCCGCGGAGGTGTGGTCGGAGGTCCTCGGCGGCGTCCGTCCCGGCCGGCGGGACGACTTCTTCGCCCTGGGCGGGCATTCGCTGCGCGCCACCCGGGCGGTGTCCCGGATCGGCGCCCGGCTCGGCCTGTCGGTGCCGGTGCGCCTGCTCTTCGACCACCCCGTGCTGGAGGCGTTCGGCGCGGAACTGGACGCCCTGCGGGAGACCGCGGGCGGGCCCGGCGCGGCGCGCGGCACCGGCCCGATCCCGGTGCGGCCCGCGGGCGGCCCGGCACCGCTGTCGTACGCGCAGCGCGGACTGTGGTTCCTGGACCGGCTGCGGCCCGGCCGCGCGGACTACAACATCCCCTTCGCCGTGCGGCTGCACGGACCGCTGGACGCCGGAGCGGTGACGGGGGCGCTGCGCGCGGTGGTGGCGCGGCACGAGCTGCTGCGGTCCCGCATCGTCGAGTCGGCCGCGGCGGACACCGGCACGGACCCGGCGCCGGCCGGCGGACCGGTGCTGGTGGTGGAACCCCCGGAGGTGTTCGCCACCACGGTCACCGACCTGCGTGAACTCCCCCCGGAGGAAGCCCGGGAGCGGGCGGCCGGGCTGGCCCGCGCCGACGCGGCGGAACCCTTCGCGCTGTCCGTCGCCCCGCTGCTGCGGGCCCGGCTGGTGCGGGTCGCCGAGGAGGAGCACCTGCTCGTGCTCGTCCTCCACCACACGGTGGGCGACGGCTGGTCGATGCCGGTGCTGTGGGGCGAGTTCGCCGGCGCCTACACCGCCCTCCGGCGGGGCGACGCCCCCGAGTTGCCGGAACTCCCCGTGCAGTACGGGGACTACGCGCACTGGCAGGCCGGCCGACCCGAGTCCGAGGTGCGGGCCGGTCTGGACCGGTGGCGGGAGGCCCTGGCCGGGCTGCCGGCCCTGGAACTCGCCGGGGACCGACCGCGGCCCGCGGAGCCCTCCGGCGCCGGTGACAGCGTGGTCTTCGAGCTGCCGGGCCCGCTGGTCGAGCGCCTCACGGGACTCGCCCGCGAACGGGGCGCGACCCCCTTCATGGTGCTGCTGGCCGGCTTCCAGGCGCTCCTGGGCCGCTACACCGGGCAGGAGGACTTCGCGGTCGGCTCCCCCGTCGCCGGTCGCGACCGGACCGAACTGGAGCCCCTGATCGGCCTGTTCGTCAACACGCTGGTCCTGCGCGCCGACCTGTCGGCCGACCCGGCCTTCGAGGAGCTGCTGGAGCGGGTGCGGCGCACCGCCCTGGCCGCCTTCGAGCACGCCGACACACCCTTCGACCGGCTGGTGGAAGAGCTGCGCCCGGACCGCGCCTCGGGCCGCAACCCGCTCTTCGACGTGCTGTTCCAGCTCCACCCGGAGCAGCCCGCCGTGCCCGGCCCGGACGGCCTGCGCGTGGAGTCCCTGGAAGCGGCCGCCGAGGGCGCCAAGTTCGACCTGAGCCTGGCCGTGACCGAGCGGCCGGAGGGCTGGACGGGCACCCTGACCTACGCCTCGGACCTCTTCGACCGGGACACCGCCGAGCGGCTGTGCGCCCACTACCTGCGGCTGCTGGAGTCGGCCGCCCGGACGCCGGGGGCACCGCTGTCCCGCCTGGAGGTGCTGTCCGCCGCCGAGCGGACCGCCCTCACCGGAACCACCGGAACCGCCGGAACCGGAGCCGACACGGGCGCCGCGCCCGTCGCCGGCGCACCCACAGCCCTCGCGGCCCGCACCCTGCACGGGTCGGTCGCGGCCCAGGCCCGGCGCACGCCGCAGGCCCCGGCGGTGACCTGCGGCGGACGCACCACGACCTACGGTGACCTGGACTCTTCCGCCGACCGGCTGGCCCGGTGGCTGCGGGCCGCGGGCGTCGGCACCGGCACCCCGGTGGCGGTGGCCGCGGGCCGCGGGACGGGCGCCGTCACGGCCGTCCTGGCCGTGCTCAAGGCCGGTGGGGTGTACGTGCCGGTGGACCCGGAGCACCCGCGGGAGCGGATCGCCGCGGTCCTCGCGGACAGCGGGGCCCGCCTCCTGGTCTCCGCCGACCTGCCGGACGGTCCGCCGCGCGACCTGCCCGAGGGCGTCGTCGTGCTCGACACCGTCGCGGAGGCCGGGCGGATCGCCGCCCTCGACGGTTCCCCGCTGCCGGAGACGGCCGGGCCCGAGGACCTGGCGT
The DNA here is from genome assembly GCF_040302735.1 of Streptomyces sp. NPDC097619. Lineage (NCBI taxonomy): Bacteria > Bacillati > Actinomycetota > Actinomycetes > Kitasatosporales > Streptomycetaceae > Streptomyces > Streptomyces sp. NPDC097619. The sequence continues at coordinate 66,258 of NZ_JBEOSD010000022.1, forward strand.
ACGTGCTGTACACCTCCGGCTCCACGGGCCGACCCAAGGGCGTGGCCGTCCCGCACGCGGCGATCACCGGCTATCTCGCGGCGCTGACCGCGGAGTTCGGCATCGGCGCCGGGGACAACGTGCTGGCCCGCACCCCGCTCACCTTCGACCCCTCGGTCCGCGACCTGTTCGCGCCGCTGAGCACCGGTGGCCGGGTGGTCCTGGCCACCTCGGAGGAGGCGGGCGACCCGGAGGCCCTGTCCCGCCTGATCCGCGCCGAACGGGTCACCGCCCTGCTGTCGGTGGTGCCCTCGGTGCTGGAGCCGCTCGTGGCCGCCGCTTCCGGGCCCTCCCCCGACCTGCGGCTGGTGATGACCACCGGCGAGGAACTGACCGCGCGACTCGCGGGCGAGACACGGAAGTTGGGCATGCCGGACCGGTTCCGTCTGGTCAACCAGTACGGACCCACCGAGTGCACCAACACCACCACCGCGCACGTGGTGCGGGCGGCGGACGTGTCGCGCGGCCGGATCCCCATCGGGCGTCCCCTGCCCGGGGCGCGCGTGCTCGTCCTCGGGCCGCGGCTGGAGCCGTTGCCCCTCGGCGCCGTCGGCGAGCTGTACATCGCCGGGCGCGGGGTGGCCCGCGGCTACCTCGGCGACCCGCGCAAGACCGCCGCGGTGTTCCTGCCGGACCCGTTCGGCCCGCCGGGCGCCCGGATGTACCGCACCGGGGACCTGGCGCGGCTGCGCCCCGACGGGGTCGTGGAGTTCCACGGCCGGCGCGACAACCAGGTCAAGGTGCGCGGCCACCGGATCGAACTGGGCGAGGTCGAGGCGGCCGTGCTGCGGTACCCGGCCGTGGCGCGGGCGGCCGTGGCCGCGCACGGGGAGGGCGACGGGCGGCGGCTGGCCGCCTACGTGGTCTGGGGCCCCGACGGCGGCGAGACGGAGCGCGTGCTGGACGCCGTGCGCGCCGTGCTGCCCGCCGCGATGGTGCCGTCCACGGTGACGGTGCTGGAGGCGATGCCGCTGACCCCGAACGGGAAGACGGACCGGCGGGCGCTGCCCGTGCCGACGGCGGAGCACCACCGCCCGTACCTGGCTCCGGAGGGGCCCGCCGAGCGGGCCGTGGCGGCGGCCTGGACGGAGGTCCTCGGCGAGGAGGACGGCCCGATCGGCATGCTCGACCACTTCTTCGAGCGCGGCGGACACTCGCTGCGCGCGACCCGGGTGGTGTCCCGACTGCGGGCCGAGCTGGGGGTGGAGGTGCCGGTGCGACTGCTGTTCCGGCATCCCGTCGCCGGGGAGTTCGCGCGGGTGCTCGGCGGGCTCGCCCCGGCGGCGGAGACCGGGATCCCGGCCCTGCCCGCGGGTCCGGCCCCGCTCTCCTCCGGGCAGCGGCGGCTGTGGCTGCTGGACCGGCTGCGGCCGGGCAGGTCGGAGTACAACGTGCCGGGCGCGGTGCTGTTGCGCGGCCCGCTGGAGGTCCGGGCGGCGCTGGCCGCGCTGGGCGACGTGGTGGACCGGCACGAGCCGCTGCGTTCGCGGGTCGTCGACGGGGGCCCCGAGGGGCCCCGCATGGCGGCCGGACCGCTCGGCGCCTTCCGGCCGGTCCTCACCGACCTGTCCGGGACCGCCCCGTCGGCGGCCCGGGACCGGGCCCGGGAGCTGGCGGCCGCCGACGCGGCCGAGCCGTTCGACCTGACGGCCGGCCCGCTGCTGCGGGCCCGGCTCGTGCGGATCTCCCCGGAGGAACACCTGCTGGTCGTGGTGGCCCACCACATCGTCTTCGACGGCTGGTCGGAGGAGGTGTTCCGGCGGGACTTCTTCGCCGCGTACACCGCCCGCACCGCCCCGGACGGGTCCCCGTCCGGAACCGTGCGGCCCGGGCTGCCGGCGCCCGTACTGCCGGCGCCCGAGGTGACCTACGGCGCGTTCGCCGCCTGGCAGCGGGAGCGGCTGGCGGGTGCCGCCGGGGAGGCGCAGCTCGCCTACTGGCGGGACCGGCTGGCGGGGGTGACCCCGGTGGACCTGCCCACCGACCGTCCCCGGCCCGCCGTGCCCTCCGGCGCGGGCGCACAGCACTCCTTCGTGCTGCCGGCGCCGCTGCTCGACGGGCTGCGGGCCCTGGGGCAGCGCGCCGACGCCACCCTGTTCATGGTGCTGCTGGCCGGGGTCCAGGCGCTGCTGGCCCGCTGGTCGGGGAGCGCGGACGTGACCGTCGGTTCGCCCGTCGCGGGCCGGGAGCGGACGGAACTGGAGCCCCTGGTGGGCTTCTTCGTGAACAACCTGGTGCTGCGCGGGGACCTCTCGGACGATCCCGCCTTCGGGGAGCTGCTGTCCCGGGCCCGGAGCGCCGCCCTGGACGCGTACGCGCACCAGGAGGTGCCCTTCGACCGGGTGGTGGAGGCGGTGGCTCCGGAACGTGACCTGGGCCGCAATCCGCTGTTCCAGGTGATGCTCGTGGTGAACGAGGCGGCGGGCGAGGCAGCCGTGGCGCCGCCGGGGCTGACGGCAGAACCGGTGTCCGCGCCGAGCGGGTCCTCCAAGTTCGACTTGTCGCTGTACTTCGCGGAGGTCGACGGGGAGCTGCGCGGCGAGGCGGTGTTCGCCACCGACCTGTTCGACGCCGGGACGGTGGCGCGGATGGCCGAGGGCCTGGTCGCGCTGCTGGGGGCGGCCGCCGCGGCCCCCGAGACCCCGGTGGGGGCGCTGCCGCTGATGACGGCGGCGGTGGAGCGGGCGCTCTCGGCGCGTGGGAACGACACCGCGCGGGAGGTGCCCTCCGACCCGCTGCACGTGCTCGTCGGCCGGCAGGCGGAGCGCACCCCGGGGGCGGTGGCCGTCGACGACGGGAACCGTCATCTGACCTACGGGGAGCTGTGGGAGCGCTCGGGCCGGTTGGCGGCGGAGCTGACCGCGCGGGGCGCGGGCCCGGAGCGGCCCGTCGCGGTGGTCGCGGAGCGTTCGGCGCTGCTGCCGGCGGCCCTGCTGGGGGTGTTGCGGAGCGGGGCGGCCTACGTGCCGGTGGACCCGGAGTACCCGGCCGACCGGGTGGGGTTGATGCTCGCCGACAGCGGGGCCCGGATCGCCGTCGTGTCCGGGGACCCGGGCGCTCTGCCGGAGCTCCCGTCGTACGTGTCCGTGGTGGACCTGGACGCGCTGTGCGGCCGGGACGGCGCCTCGGACCGGGCCGGGGAAGGAGGGCCGGACGGAGAGTCGACGCCGGAGGGCTTCGGGGACCACCCGGTGGCCGGCGAGCACCCCGCGTACACCCTGTACACCTCGGGGTCGACGGGACGCCCGAAGGGCGTGGTCGTACCGCACCGGGCCCTGACCAACTTCGCCGAGGACATGGCGGAACGGCTGTCGCTGGGCGGCCTCGACACGGTCGCGGCCGTGACCACGGCCTCCTTCGACATCGCGGTGCTGGAGCTGCTGGTGCCGCTGACCCGGGGGGCGACGGTGCGCGTCGTGTCCCGGGAGGACACCCGGGACGGCACGCGGCTGGCCAAGGAGCTCGACGGATCCGGGGTGACGGTCGTGCAGGCCACGCCGGCGACCTGGCACCTGTTGATGGAGGCGGGCTGGCAGGCCCCCCGGGTCCGCGCGCTGTGCGGCGGCGAGGCGTTGCCGCCCGCGCTGGCGGCGCGGATGCGGTCGGCGCTGGGCACCGTGTGGAACGTGTACGGGCCGACGGAGACCACGGTGTGGTCGACGGCCCACCGGCTCTCGCCCGGGGATCCGGCGGGTGCGGTGCCGATCGGCGGACCGCTGGCCAACACCGTCCTGCACGTGCTGGACGACCGGATGAGGCCGGTGCCGCCGGGCGTGTTCGGTGAGCTGTTCATCGGTGGCGCGGGCGTGGCCCGCGGCTACCACGGGCGGCCCGGACTCACCGCGGAGCGGTTCCTGCCCGACCCGTACGGCTCCGGCGGCCGGCTCTACCGCACCGGTGACCTGGTGCGGCGGCTCGCGGACGACTCCCTGGAGTACCGGGGCCGGGCCGACGGCCAGGTGAAGGTGCGCGGGCACCGCATCGAGCTGGGCGAGGTCGAGGCGGCCCTGGCCGCGCACCCGGAAGTGGCGGCGGCCGCGGCGGCCGTGCACGGCACGGGCGTGGACGCGGTCCTCGCCGGCTACGTGGTGTGGCGCGCGGGCGAGGGCGATCCGGCGGCGGTCCGGGACCGGCTGGTCGCGGAGCTGCCCGCGGCGATGGTCCCGGGCACGGTGACGGCCCTGGAGCGGCTGCCGCTCACTCCGAACGGCAAGCTGGACCGGCGTGCCCTGCCCGCCCCCTCCCCCGGCGCCTCCGGGGCCGGCGCGGTGGCCCCGCGCACCCCGGTGGAGCTGCGGATGGCCCGGGTGTGGGAGGAGGTCCTGGACACGGCGCCGGTCGGCGTCCGGGACGACTTCTTCGCCCTGGGCGGGCACTCCCTGAAGGCGTTCGCTCTGATGGGCGCGGTGCGCCGGGAGTTCGGGGTGGACCTGCCACTGAACCTGGTGTTCCGCAGGCCCACGGTGGAGCTGCTGTGCGCGGCTCTGCCGGAGGCCGCCGCGGCGGCCGGACGGCTGCTGGTGCCGCTGGCCGACGGCGACCCCGACCGGGCGCCGCTGGTGCTGGTCCACCCGCGCGGCGGCGACGTGGTCTGCTACCGGGACCTGGTCCGCGCGCTCGGCGCCGGACCGGCGGCGGGACGGCGCGTGTGGGGTCTGGAGGCCGTGGGCTGCAACACCGCCGACGCCCCGCTGGAAGGGGTCGGCGCGATGGCCGACCGCTACCTGTCCGAGCTGCGCGCCGAACAGCCGCACGGGCCCTACCTGTTGGCCGGTTGGTCCTTCGGCGGGACCGTCGCCTTCGAGATGGCGGCCCGACTGGAGGCCGCCGGGGAACGCGTGGCCTACCTCGGGCTGATCGACACGGCCGCGCCGGGTGCGGCGGCCCGCGCCGACAGCGCCGCGGAGGACGGCGACGCGCTGGTACGGCACGCCCTGGCGGCCCGCGCCGGCCACGCCCCGCAGCCCCCGCGGGCAGGTGCGGAGGCCGGCACCGAGCCCGCGTCCGTGCCCGGTGCGGAGGCCGACGAGGAGGCCCTGTTCGAGGCGCTGGTGCGCCGCGGGCGGGCCGAGGGAACCCTGCCGCGCGAGGCGGCGGCGGAGGCACTGCGCCGGATGCTCGGGGTCTCCCGGGCCAACGGGGCGGCGGCGGCCGGGTACCGCACCGAGACCGTGCTGACGGCCCCGCTGCACCTGTACACGGTGGCCGAGGTCCACCCGGAACTGGCCACCCCGCTCGTCGACCCGGCCCCCTGGCGGGACCGCACCTCTTCCGGGGTGCGGCACGCCGTGGTGGCCGGCGACCACCACACGGTGGTCGACGGCCCCCGGGCCCCCGCACTGGCCGCGCTGCTCGGCGCGGACCTCGACCGGGGCCTGACCGACCGGCCGACCCGACGACTGACCGACTGACCGACTGACCGACTGACGGCCGATCGGCCGACCGGCGCAGTGGGTGAGGGGGCCGTACCGGCCCGGTGCGCCCTCTCACCCCCTCGCCGTCACCCCCGAGCTCTCACACACCGCACGAATCATCGAGGAGCACCCCATGGACACCCTGAAGAACGGCACCACCGAGGCCGCGCCGCTCTTCCTCGTCGTCACCAACGACGAGGAGCAGTACTCGCTGTGGGAGGCGGCGCGCCCGGTCCCGGCGGGTTGGTACCCGCAGGGGGGCGCCGCCCCGCGCGAGGAGTGCCTGGAACGGATCGAGCGCCTGTGGACCGACATGCGTCCGCTGAGCCTGCGCTGACCGCTGCCACCCCGCGCCGGGGGAGATCGGAC
>NZ_JBEOSD010000023.1:0-71626 GCF_040302735.1 Streptomyces sp. NPDC097619
ACGACCCCCTCACGCCGCCCGGGCCCCACTCCTGGGACCCCCCCGGCTCACCCCCCCGCGCCCGGGGCGCCCCCCCGGCGCCCCCCGGCCGGTGCGGGACGACGGGCCCGGACCCGGAAGGCGGGCCCGCGACGGCTACTTGTACATGCCCGCCGTGTAGTGGCCGGGCACCAGGCGGCAGGCCACGCCGAAGCGGTTCCAGGCGTTGATGGTCGCGATCACCGCGAGCAGCTGGGAGAGCTCGGCCTCGCCGAACTCCTTGGCGGCCCGGGCGAACACCTCGTCCGGCACGAACCCGTCGGTGAGGACGGTCACGGCGTCGGTGAGTTCGAGGGCGACGAGCTCCCGTGCGGTGTAGAAGTGCCGGGACTCCTCCCACGCGGACAGCTGCACGATCCGGGCCGGGGTCTCACCGTCGGCGAGGGCGTCCACGGTGTGCATGTCCAGGCAGTAGGCGCACTTGTTGAGCTGCGAGGCGCGGATCTTGATCAGCTCGACCAGCGAGGGGTCGAGGTCCTTCTTCGAGGCCTTCTCCAGGGCCAGCATGGCCTTGTAGACCTCGGGAGCGTGCCGGTACCAGTCCAGGCGGGCCGGGGTCTCGGGGGCGTACACGGTGTCATCGGATGCGCTCATGGTTCCCACCGTACGAGCACGACAGCGGAAGGCTATGGTCCACTCACATGACGGATCCCTGGGCCACTTTCGGCGCTGACCTGCACCTGGAGCTGGCCGGAAGGGGGCAACGTGGCCGGGAACGCCCGGCCGGAGAGGCCGGTTCCGGAGGGTCCGGCGGCACCGGCGGTCCCACCGGGGTGAAGGCCGGGCTGGTACACGCCCTGCGGGAGGCCGTCCGCGGCGGCCGGCTGGCCGCCGGGACCCGACTGCCCTCCTCCCGGCAGCTCGCCGCCGACCTCGGACTGGCCCGCAACACCGTCGCCGACGGCTACGCCCAACTCGTCGCCGAGGGCTGGCTGACGGCCCGCCAGGGCTCCGGCACCCGGGTCGCCGCCCGGCCCGCCACCCCGCCCCGGGCCCCCGCCCGCCCCGGCCCCTCCTACAGCCTCGTCCCCGGCTCCCCGGACCTCTCGGGCTTCCCCCGGGCGGCCTGGCTGGCGGCCGCCCGGCGCGCCCTCACCGAAGCCCCGCACGAGGCCTTCGGATACGGGGACCCGCGCGGCCGCACCGAGCTGCGCGTGGTCCTCGCCGCCTACCTGGCCCGGGCCCGGGGGGTCTACGCCGACCCCGAACGGCTCGTCCTGTGCGCCGGGTTCGCGCACGGACTGATGCTCCTCACCGAGGTGCTGGGGCGGCGCGGGGCCCGCGCCGTGGCCGTGGACTCCTACAGCCTCGACATCCACCGCGGACTGGTCGAGCGCGGCGGACTGCGCACCGTGCCGCGCACCGCCGAGGAACTGCCCGGACCGGACGCGGGCGCCGTCCTGCTGACCCCCGCCCACCAGTTCCCCACCGGGTCCGCCATGCCCCCCGAGCGGCGCGCCGCCCTCCTGGACTGGGCGCGGACGACCGGCGGGACCGTCCTGGAGGACGACTACGACGGGGAGTTCCGCTACGACCGGCAGCTCGTCGGAGCCCTCCAGGGCCTCGATCCCGACCGCGTGGTCTACCTGGGCACGGCCAGCAAGAGCCTCGCCCCCGGACTGCGCATCGGCTGGATGGTGCTCCCGCCCGACCTGCTGCCCGAGGTGGTGGCCGCCAAGGGCCACGCGGAGTGGGCCTCCAGCTCCCTGGAACAGCTCACCCTCGCCCAGTTCATCGCCTCCGGCGCCTACGACCGGCACGTGCGCGCCATGCGGCTGCGGTACCGGCGCCGCCGGGACCAGCTCGTCGCCGCCCTCGCCGAAGGCTGCCCCGGACTCGCCGTCTCCGGCGTGGCGGCCGGACTCCACGCCGTCCTCGACCTGCCGGCCGGGACCGAACCGAAGGTGCTGCGGGCGGCGGCCGAGCGGGGGCTCCGTCTGGAGGGGCTGGCGCGGTACCGGCACCCGGAGGCGGGGCTGCCGGAGCGGGACGGGGTGGTCATCGGGTACGCCACGCCCTCGGATTCCGCGTGGGGGCCGACCCTGGCCGCGCTGCGCGAGGCCCTGCGCGAGGCGGCCACCTGACCGTTCCGGCGGGGGTCAGGGGCTCTCGTCGGGGGGAGGGGGTTCGCCGAAGCGGGAGAGGGCGAGGGCGCCGGTGACGGCGAGGGCGAAGCCGAGGACCGCCAGCCAGGTGAGGCCCTCGCGGGTGCGGTCGCCGAGCCAGATCACCCCGGCGAGGGCCGGGCCGATGGTCTCGCCCAGGACCATGCCCGCCGTGGCCGTCGTCACCGACCCCTGCTGGAGGGCCGAGGTCAGCAGCAGGAAGGCGGCGCCGCCGCCCAGGAGCAGGGCGTACACGGCCGGATCGGTCAGCAGGGCGCCGGGGGAGAGGTCGTCCACGAGCCGGACGGCCACCTCGACCACGCCGAACCCGGTCCCCGAGCCCAGGCCCAGCGCGAGGGCCCGGGCCCGGCCGGGCAGCCGCCCCGCCGCGGCCCCGACGACCAGCACGGCCGCCGCGCACCCCAGCAGCGCCCAGCCCAGCCACCCCGGGCCGGGATCGGAACCCTCCTCGCCGGAGGCCAGCCCGAGCAGGGCCAGACCGAGGCAGACCAGGGCCACCGCGCCCCACTCCGGCCGGGTCAGCCGGACCCGCAGCAGCCGGGCGGCCACCACCGCCGTCACGGCGAGGCTGGCCGCCAGCGCGGCCCCCACGGCGTAGATGGGCAGGGACCGCAGGGCGACGATCTGAAGCAGGAAACCGAGCCCGTCGAGGCCGAGCCCGGCGAGGTAGCGCCACTGCCGCAGGGCCCGCAGCAGGAGCCGCGCGTCCACGCCCGAACCGCTGCCGGGCTCGGCGGCCCGGGCGGCCACGGCCTGGAGCACCGAGGCGGTACCGAAGCAGAGGGCCGCTCCGAGTGCGCAGATCATCCCGAGAAGCACAAACAGGACGATAGCCGCCCCGACCCCGCTTACGGGCTCCGGCCACCTCCGGCCCCACCCCGTGGTGTCTCCCGCCCTGGCGCGCTGCAGCTTCCCGCCCCGCCGTAGTCGAACGTCGGCAGGAACCACTTCCAGCCCCGCCGGCGCTTGAGGCGCGCCGCCCGCGGAGCGGGCGGGTCGGGGCCCGGGGCGGAGACCCGGGTTCGGGAAGGGGCGGGGCGGGGAGGAGGCCCCGCGCAGCGGCCCGCCCCGGCCCTCACCTCCCGGTCAGCCCGCCAGCACCTCGCGCAACCGGTCCAGCCCCCAGTCCAGGTCCTCCTTGGAGATCACCAGCGGCGGCGCCAGCCGAATGGTCTGTCCGTGGGTGTCCTTCACGAGCACGCCGAGCTCCATCAGCCGCTCCGAGACCTCCCGCCCGGTGCCGCGACCGGGGGCGACGTCCACGCCCGCCCAGAGCCCGCGCCCCCGCACCGCGGTCACGGAGTCGCCGACCAGCAGGCCCAGTTCGCGGTGCAGGTGGTCGCCGAGCTCCGTGGCCCGCTGCTGGTGCTCGCCGGTGCGGAGCATGGCCACGACCTCCAGGGCCACCGCGCAGGCGAGCGGGTTGCCGCCGAAGGTGGAGCCGTGTTCGCCGGGCTTGAAGACGCCGAGGACGTCGCGGTCCGCGACCACCGCGGAGACGGGGACGATGCCGCCGCCGAGGGCCTTGCCGAGGAGGTAGACGTCCGGGACCACCTGTTCGTGGTCGCAGGCGAAGGTGCGTCCGGTGCGGCCGAGGCCGGACTGGATCTCGTCCGCGATGAAGAGGACGTCCCGCTCGCGGGTCAGTTCGCGGACCCCCTGGAGGTAGCCCGCGGGCGGTACGAGCACCCCCGCCTCGCCCTGGATCGGTTCGATGAGCACCGCCACGGTGTGCGCGGTGACGGCGGCGCGCAGGGCCGTCAGGTCGCCGTAGGGGACGATCTCGAAGCCGGGGGTGTAGGGGCCGAAGTGGTCCCGGGCGTCGTGGTCCGTGGAGAAGGACACGATGGTGGTGGTGCGGCCGTGGAAGTTGTCGGCGGCGACGACGATCTTGGCGTGGCCGTCCGGGACGCCCTTGACCTCGTACCCCCACTTGCGGGCGGTCTTCACGGCGGTCTCCACCGCCTCCGCCCCGGTGTTCATCGGCAGGACCATCTCCTTGCCGCACAACTCCGCGAGCCCGGCGCAGAACTCGGCGAACCGGTCGTGGTGGAAGGCCCGGGAGGTCAGCGTGACCCGGTCCAGCTGGGCCTTGGCCGCGTCGACCAGACGTCTGTTGCCGTGGCCGAAGTTGAGGGCCGAGTAGCCGGCCAGCATGTCCAGGTACCTGCGGCCCTCCACGTCGGTCATCCAGGCCCCCTCCGCGGAGGCGACGACGACCGGGAGCGGATGGTAGTTGTGCGCGCTGTGCGCCTCGGCGGAGCGGATGGCCTCTTCTGTGCTCGACACGGGATCTCCGTTCGTTCCTGACCGGTGACACGGGTGGCGTCCCTTCTATCGTCGCTCGCATCCCGGACGCGGAAACCTTCGCGCGCGGCGCGCCCGCTACTGTGGGGGCACGCACGGCGACTGGCGCACGGAGAAGCGACTCCGGGGGAGCCGTGCGCGCACGACCGCAGCAGAGGGCCGCTCGCCTGGGCCTCGCGGGGACGAACCCACATCGACCCCGGAGGACGCCGCGATGACCGCGCACCCCGATCACCAGCTCCTGCCCGACCGCCATCCCGCCCTGCTGGCCGCCGACCCCGCGATCGCCGGTCTGGTGGCCGCCGAGGAGCGGTTGCAGGCCGACACCCTGCGGCTGATCCCCAGCGAGAACTACGTGTCCGCGGCCGTACTGGAGGCGTCCGGCACCGTCCTCCAGAACAAGTACAGCGAGGGCTACCCGGGCCGCCGCTACTACGAGGGCCAGCAGAACATCGACCGGGTCGAGGCCCTCGCGGTGGAGCGGGCCAAGGCCGTCTTCGGCGTGGACCACGCCAACGTGCAGCCGTACTCCGGCTCCCCGGCCAACCTGGCCGTCTACCTCGCCTTCGCGCAGCCCGGCGACACCGTGATGGGCATGGCCCTGCCGATGGGCGGCCACCTCACGCACGGCTGGGGCGTCTCGGCCACCGGCTCCTGGTTCCGGGGCGTGCAGTACGGGGTGCGGGCCGACACCGGTCTGATCGACTACGACGAGGTCCGCGAACTGGCCCTCAAGGAGCGCCCGAAGGTGCTCTTCTGCGGTGGCACGGCCCTGCCCCGCACCATCGACTTCGCGGCCTTCGCGGAGATCGCCGCCGAGGCGGGGGCGGTGCTCGTCGCGGACGTGGCGCACATCGCGGGTCTGATCGCGGGCGGGGCGCACCCCTCTCCCGTGCCGCACGCGGATGTGGTGTCCACCACCACCCACAAGACGCTGCGCGGTCCGCGCGGCGCCATGCTGATGTGCCGCGAGGAGCACGCGAAGGCCATCGACAAGGCGGTCTTCCCGGGGCTCCAGGGCGGCCCGCACAACCAGACCACGGCCGGTATCGCGGTGGCCCTGCACGAGGCGGCGCAGCCCTCCTTCCGGGAGTACGCGCACGCGGTGGTGGCCAACGCCAAGGCGCTGGCGGAGGCCCTGCTGGAGCGCGGCTTCGACCTGGTCTCGGGCGGTACCGACAACCACCTGATCCTGATGGACCTCACCCCGAAGGACGTGCCGGGGAAGGCGGCCGCGAAGGCCCTGGACCGGGCGGGCATCGTCGTCAACTACAACACCGTGCCGTACGACCCGCGGAAGCCCTTCGACCCCTCCGGCATCCGCATCGGCACCCCGTCGCTGACCTCGCGGGGTCTGGACACCGGGGACATGCCGCTGGTGGCGGAGTGGATCGACCGCGGCATCGCGGCCGCGCGCACCGGGGACGAGGCCGCCCTGGCGGCGGTCCGCGCCGAGGTGGCCGGGCTGATGGCCGCGCACCCGGCCCCCGGTCTGCCGCAGTACTGAGCCCCGGGCATCCGGCCCCGGCCCGTGGCAGGCGCGGGTCGGGGCCGGAGCGCCGCGGCCGTTCCCGCGGTCGCCGCGCCCGCGCCCGTCCGGTGCCCGTCCGGCGGGCCTCCTCCCGCGAGGTCCGCCGCGACCCCGGCCGCCACCCCCGCCGCCACCACGCCGTGATCTTCGTTGTGATCTCCGCCTCAGGGGCCCGACGGTTCCGGCCGGTTCCGGTCACCGTGCGGCCGGGAGCCGCCCCGTACCTGAGAGAATGGCGGCATGGCCTTCGACCGACCCCGCGCGCTCTCCGGTATCCAGCCCACCTCCGGCTCGTTCCACCTCGGGAACTACCTGGGCGCCATCCGCCAGTACGTCGCCCTGCAGGAATCGCACGACGCGTTCTACATGGTCGTGGACCTGCACGCGATCACCGTGCCGCAGGATCCGGCGGACCTCCGGGCGAACACCCGGCTCTCCGCGGCCCAGCTGCTGGCCGCCGGTCTGGACCCGGAGCGCTGCACCCTCTTCGTGCAGAGCCACGTCCCCGAGCACGCCCAGCTCGGCTGGGTGATGAACTGCATCACCGGCTTCGGCGAGGCGAGCCGGATGACCCAGTTCAAGGACAAGTCGGCGAAGCAGGGCGCGAACAACGCCACCGTGGGCCTGTTCACCTACCCGATCCTCCAGGTCGCGGACATCCTCCTCTACCAGGCCGACGCCGTGCCGGTCGGCGAGGACCAGCGCCAGCACATCGAGCTGACCCGCGACCTCGCCGAGCGCTTCAACCAGCGCTTCGGGAAGACCTTCACGGTGCCGGCCCCGCACATCGTCAAGGAGGTCGCGAAGATCTACGACCTCCAGGACCCCGCGGCGAAGATGTCGAAGTCCGCCTCCACCCCCAAGGGTCTGATCAACCTCCTCGACGAGCCCAAGGCCACCGAGAAGAAGATCAAGAGCGCGGTCACCGACACCGAGGCCGAGATCCGCTTCGACGCCGTGAACAAGCCCGGCGTCAGCAACCTGCTCACCATCTACTCCACCCTGACCGGCACGGCCGTGCCGGTCCTGGAGGAGAAGTACGCGGGCAAGGGCTACGGCGCGCTCAAGACCGACCTCGCCGAGGTCATGGTGGAATTCGTCACCCCGTTCAAGCAGCGCACCCAGGAGTACCTGGACGACCCCGCGGAGCTGGACGCGGTGCTGGCCAGGGGCGCGGCGAAGGCCCGCGCGGTGGCCTCGGAGACCCTCGCGCTCGCCTACGACCGGCTCGGTTTCCTGGCTCCCCGGGCCTGAGGCCGGCCGGGAAACACCCGGCGATCTGGGACCCTGGCAGGGAAGGGGGTGCTGCCCCCACACTGGGCGGCAGCACACCCGTGCGCCAGGACGGAAACGGGCGGTCGGCGGACCGCCGGACCAATGACGGAGGAACACGTGGGGACCGTAACGCTCGGCGTTTCGATCGCGGTCCCGGAGCCGTACGGCAGCCTGCTCCAGGAGCGGCGGGCCGGCTTCGGGGACGCCGCGGCGCACGGCATCCCCACGCACGTCACCCTCGTGCCGCCCACCGAGGTGGAGGCCGCGCGGCTGCCCGCGATCGGCACCCACCTCGCCGAGGTGGCCGCCGCCGGGCGCCCCTTCCCGATGCGGCTCGCGGGCACCGGCACCTTCCGCCCGCTGTCCCCGGTGGTCTTCGTGAAGCTCGTCGCGGGCAGTGCGGCCTGCAACCGGCTCCAGGGGCTGGTCCGGGACCCGCAGGGCCCGCTCCAGCGGGAACTCCAGTTCCCGTACCACCCGCACGTCACCGTGGCCCACGGCATCTCCGAGGAGGCCATGGACCGGGCCTACCGGGAGTTGGCGGACTTCGAGGCGGAGTGGATCTCGGAGAGCTTCGCCCTCTACGAGCAGGGCGCGGACGGGATCTGGCGGAAGCTGCGGGACTACGCCTTCGGCACCGGCCCGGCCGGGGTCCCGGCACAGGTGCCGGCCCACCGGGACGAGCCGAGCCCGTTGCAGACCTGACGCAGCCGCCGAGCCCGGAACCACAGGGACCGCAGCAGCAGGGCGTGGAACGGCGGGGCGGCTGCGGTCTTCGTCATGGGGCCGACGGTAGCGCCCGAACCGGACGAATCCTGTGATTTCGCACCTTCTCGGCACGGGGTCCGGAACCGCCTCCGGCCCGTCTCCCGGCGCGCGGTCCGCGTTCCCCGACGCGTAGTCCGTTCGGGCTTACGGTGCTTCCATGGACTGGCTGAGGAACCTCCCCGTGGTGGGGCCGTGGCTGGCGCGCCTGATGCGCACCCACGCCTTCCGTGCCTATCTGCGGCTGGACCGCGTGCACTGGAGCAGGCTGGCCGCCGCCATCACCTTCATCAGCTTCCTCGCCCTGTTCCCCCTGTTGACCGTCGCCGCGGCGGTGGGCGCGGCGCTGCTGAGCGGCGAGCAGTTGGACAAGCTGGAGGAGAACCTCACCGAGCAGGTGCCGGGGATCTCCGAACAGCTCGACGTCGGCGCCCTGGTGGACAACGCGGGCACCGTCGGACTCGTCGCCGGCCTGCTGCTGCTGTTCACCGGCATCGGCTGGGTGGGCTCCATGCGGGACTGCCTGCGCGCGGTCTGGGAGCGGGACGACGAGGACGAGGGCAACCCGATCCTGCGCAAGCTCAAGGACGGGGCGGTCCTGCTCGGCCTCGGCGGGGCCGGGCTCTGCTCGGCCGCCGCCTCCGTGGTGGGCTCCAGCGCCGTGGGCAAGACGGCGGACTGGGTGGGCATCCCGCGGGACGGGGCGGGCGGGGTCCTGCTGCGCTCGGCCGCCTTCGGCATCAGCGTCCTGGCGGCCTTCCTGCTCCTGCTGTACGTGCTCACCCTCCTGCCGGGGGTGGAGGTGCCGCGCGGCCGGCTCTTCACGGCGGCCCTGATCGGTGCGGCCGGCTTCGAGCTCCTGAAGATCCTGCTGAGCAGCTACATCCGGGACGTGGCCGCGAAGAGCATGTACGGGGCGTTCGGGGTGCCGGTGGCCCTGCTGCTGTGGATCAACCTGACGGCGAAACTGCTGCTCTACTGCTCGGCCTGGACGGCCACGGGCCCGGTCTCCGAGGAGGAGGACGGCCCTGAGGCGAAGCCGGGCCCGGCACCGGAGGACGACCCTGAGGCGAAGGGCGGCCCGGCACCGGAGGAGGGCCCTGAGGGGGGACCCCGTCCGGAGCCCGGATCGGGCCCCGGACGGGAGTCCGGGGCCTCCGGGGTCAGTCCTGCCCGGCGGTCCGGCGGGCCCGCTTCGGCCAGCGGCGGTTGACGAGGAAGGCCCCGCCCGCCAGGGCCGCCAGCACCCCGCCGGTCACCCCGAGGGCCATGCCGAATCCGCCCGCGGACTCCGGGGCGGCCGCGGCGGCCGTGGGCCGGCCCTCGTCGTGGGACTGGGCGGGGGAGCCGTGCGGGGTGGTGTCGGCGCTCTTCGGCGGGACCAGCTCGCCCACCGGCCGGACCTTCCCGGCCGCCGCGAAGCCCCAGTCGAAGAGGGCGGCGGTCTCCTCGTAGACGCTGTTGGCCCCGCCCGCGGACGGGTTCATCACCGTGACCAGCAGCTTGCGGTCCCCGCGCTGGGCCACGCCCGTGAAGGTGGACCCGGCCATGGTGGTGTTGCCGTTCTTCACGCCCGCCACGCCCTTGTACGGGGTCATGCCGTGGGCGCCGGTCAGCAGCCGGTTGGTGTTCTGGATGCCGAAGGTGGGTCGCTGGGCGCCGGCCGCCCCCGCCGCGCCGGGGAACTGGGCCGTGGCGGTGGCCGCGTACTCCCGGAAGTCCTTCTTCTGCATCCCGGAGCGGGCGATCAGGGTCAGGTCGTAGGCGCTGCTGACCTGGCCGGGCGCGTCGTAGCCGTCGGGGGAGACCACGTGGGTGTCCAGGGCCTGGAGCTCCTCCGCGTGGGCCTGCATGTCGGACACGGTCTTGGCCACACCGCCGTTCATCGCGGCCAGCACGTGCACGGCGTCGTTCCCGGACATCAGGAAGACCCCGAGCCACAGGTCGTGGACGGAGTACTCCTGGTCCTCCTTCACGCCGACCAGGCTGCTGCCCGAGCCGACGCCCTGGAGCTCGGCGTCGGTGACCTTGTGCAGCTGCTCCTTGGGCAGGGCCGGGAGCACCGTGTCCGCGAAGAGCATCTTCATGGTGGAGGCCGGGGGCAGTCGCCAGTGCGCGTTGTGCGCGGCGAGCACCTCCCCCGACTCGGCGTCCGCCACGATCCAGGACCGGCCGGTCAGCTCCGTGGGCAGGGCGGGGGCCCCGGGCAGCAGGTTCACCTGGGTGCCGGGACGGCCGAGGGCGGCCCCGCCCACGATGGACATGGAGGCGGGCGGTGCGGGCTGCGCGGGCGCCCGCACCCCGCCCTTGCCGTCGGCCGGGGGCGGACTCGGGGCGGCGTGCACCGGTCCCGCGAGGAGGACGGGCAGCAGCGCGGCGGACAGGACCGTCAGCGCGGTCTTCTTGACTGACACGCAGGTGAACGTACATGCAGTCCGGGCGGAACCGGAGCCGGACGGGTCAAACGGCTGTACGGCTCCCCGGGACAGCCCACCCCGGCGCCGCCGTCCTGGGGACGGATCCGATACTGAGGGCATGAAACTGAGCCGCGCCGCCTCCTGGTTCCTGCTCGTCTTCGGAGTGTGGAGCTGGTTCATCTGGGTGTCCTTCGTCCGGAACCTGTGGAAGGACGGCAGCGGGCTGGCCTTCGACGAGGCGGGCGACCCCACTGCCTACTTCTGGGTGCACCTGATCCTGGCCGTCACGTCCTTTCTCCTGGGGACGGCCGTCGGCCTGATCGGGTTGCGTGCGGTGCGCGCCCTGCGACGCGAGTCACGCGCGGCCGCGGAGACCTCGGGGGGCACGGCGTGAGCGTCCTGATCTTCGTGGTGGTGCTCCTGGCGGTCCTGGCGCTGCTGGGGCTGGTGCACCGCTGGCTGTGGGTCCGGCTGGTGCGGGACACGACCCGCCCCGGCGGCCCCGCCCGACGGATCGGTACGGCGGCCCTGATCGTGCTGCCGCTGCTGGCCCTGGCCGCGCTCACGGCGGGCCGGGCGGGCGCCCCCTTCCTCGTCCAGCAGCTCGTCTCCTGGCCCGGCTACATGTGGCTGGCGGTGCTGCTCTACCTCTCCCTGGCGATGCTCGTCGCGGAGCCGGTCCGCGCCCTGTGGCTGCGGCGCCTCGCCCGCCGGGGGCCCGTGGACGGCCCCGGCGCGGACCGTGCGTCCGAAGGCGCTCCCGAGCCGGCCCCCGAGCCCGCCCCGGTCCCGGACCGGGAGCGGACGGCCACGACCGCCGCCGGGACGCCCACGGCTCCCGCCACGACCGCCGCCTCTCCAGCGCCCGCCGCCGCTCCCGCGCCGGCCGCCGGCGCCCCCGCCGTCCCCGGTGAGGAGCCGCCCGCGGCCCCCGGGGCCCCGGCCGCCCCCGCCCCGGTCCCGCCCCTGGACCGACGCACCTTCGTGGCCCGGACCCTGGCCGTCACCGCCGTGGCCGCCGCCACG
This sequence comes from Streptomyces sp. NPDC097619, assembly GCF_040302735.1. Classification (NCBI taxonomy): domain Bacteria; kingdom Bacillati; phylum Actinomycetota; class Actinomycetes; order Kitasatosporales; family Streptomycetaceae; genus Streptomyces; species Streptomyces sp. NPDC097619. The sequence continues at coordinate 11,487 of NZ_JBEOSD010000023.1, forward strand.
GGCACCGTGGCCAACGGCACCTACGGCGTGCTGCGCGGCCCGAAGGTCAAGCGGGTCACCGTGCCCCTGGCCAAGCTGCCCCGGGCCGCCCACGGCTTCCGGATCGCCGTGGTCAGCGACGTCCACCTGGGCCCCGTGCTCGGCCGGGCCCACACCGAGCGCATCGTCCGCGCCGTCAACGCCACCCAGTCCGATCTGATCGCCATCGTCGGCGACCTCGTCGACGGGGACGTGTCCGACCTCGGGCCCGCCGCCGAACCGCTGACCCGGCTCCGCGCCCGCCACGGCACCTACTTCGTCACCGGCAACCACGAGTACTTCTCCGGCGCCCAGCAGTGGGTGGACCACGTCCGCGAGCTGGGCCTGCGCCCGTTGGAGAACGCCCGCACCGAGATGCCGTACTTCGACCTCGCCGGAGTCAACGACATCGCGGGTGAAGCCGAGGGTCAGGGGCCGGACTTCGGCCGGGCCCTGGGGGACCGGGACCGGGCCCGCGCGGCCGTCCTCCTGGCCCACCAGCCCGTGGTGATCCACGACGCGGTCCGCCACGGGGTGGACCTCCAGCTCTCCGGGCACACCCACGGCGGGCAGCTGTGGCCCGGGGAGTACCTGGCCGAGCCGGCCAACCCCACGGTGGCGGGTCTGGAGCGGTACGGGGACACCCAGCTGTATGTCTCCCGGGGCGCGGGCGCCTGGGGCCCGCCGGTCCGGGTCGGCGCCCCCTCCGACATCACCGTGGTCGAACTGGCCTCATACCAGAGCTGAATCCCGCAGCCAACGACAAAACACCCTTCCACTTGTGAAACTTCCGTGATTGAGTGTGCCGCGTTGCAAGGCGCCGTACCGCGTGAGACCCACGCCGCGGCGCGGGTGGGGCCCTTGGTGCAAGAGGAGTCAAAGCGGTATGCGGTCTGTTCGTTCCCGGGCCATCACGGCCGGGCTGGTATTGGTCGTGGCGGGCGTCGGAGCCTGGCAGTTGCTCCCCTCAGGGGCCGGGGGGCGGGACGCCGTCACGGTCGGGACCACCGACGTGGCCTCGTCCCTGGACCCGGCCGGCGCCTATGACGCCGGCTCCTGGGCCCTGTACAGCAACATCTACCAGTCGCTGCTGACCATCAAGCCGGGTGCCGCCGACCCCGAGCCGGACGCCGCCAGCTCCTGCCGGTTCATCGGGCAGAAGCTGACGACCTACCAGTGTGAGGTCCGCGAGGGCCTGAAGTTCTCCAACGGGCGCGAGATCACGGCCGAGGACGTCAAGTACTCCTTCGACCGGATCAAGAAGATCAACTCCGACCAGGGTCCGGCCCCGCTGCTGAACACCCTGAAGTCGGTGACGGCGAAGGACCGGACGGTCACCTTCAACCTCAGCGCCCGGGACGCCACCTTCCCCTTCAAGATCGCCACCGGCGCCGGCTCCATCGTGGACAGCTCGAAGTACCCGGCGGACGCGCTGCGCACCGGGGACGGGGCGGACGGCTCCGGCCCGTACGTGCTCAAGTCCTTCGACAAGGGCAAGGAGGCCGAGCTGGCCCCCAACGAGTCCTACAAGGGCCCGGTCAAGCCCGCCCACGTGCCCGTGAACGTCCGCTACTTCACCGACGCCGAGGGCCTGGACGCCGCCTGGCAGTCCCGCGACGTGGACGTGGCCCACCGCGACCTGCCCCCGCAGGTGCTCGCCGGCCTCCGGCCCGGCCTGGAGGACACCCGCTACCAGCAGTCCGGCGGCTCCGAGACCCGCAACCTGGTCTTCAACGTCCGCAAGGGTTCGCCGGTGGAGGAGCAGCCCGTCCGCCGCGCCGTCGCCGCCGTCCTGGACCGCGCCAAGATCGCGAGCGAGGTCTACCAGGGCACCGTCACCCCGCTGTACTCCCTGATCCCGCAGGGCGTCGGCGGCCACGGCACGCCCTTCTTCGACAGCTACCCCGAGCCCAGCGCGGACCGGGCGAAGGAGATCCTGCGCGCGGCCGACATCAGCACCCCGGTCTCCTTCACCCTCGGCTTCAACTCCCGCGGCACCACCGCCGCCGAGGCCGCCGAGATCAAGAAGCAGCTGGAGTCGAGCGGGCTGTTCAAGGTGAAGACCGAGGGCGTGGCCGAGTGGCCCGAGTTCCAGAAGGCCTACGCGGCCGGGAAGTTCGACGCCTACACCATCGGTTGGATCGCCGACTTCCCCGACCCGGACAACTTCACCGCCCCGCTGGTCGGCTCGGACTCCTCGATGAACAACGGCTTCCGCGACCGCCGCATCGACACCCTGATCACCCGCACCCAGTCCTACAGCGACCGCGCGATGGCCGCGAGCGACTTCCGCGACCTCCAGAAGGAGGTGGCCGAGCAGGTCCCGATGCTGCCGATCTGGCAGAAGAAGGACTTCGTGGTCAGCCGCGAGGCCGTCACCGGCGCCCAGTACCTCTCCGACGGCACCGGAGTCTGGCGCCTGTGGGAGCTGAACTGGCTCTAGGAGCCGCCGCCGGGAAGGTCCTCCCCGGCGCCCTCGTCCTCACCGGCCGTCCCGTTCGCGGGGCGGCCGGCGGTCTTCCGGGAGCGGGCCGAGGCCGTGGCGGCGGCCGTACGGGCCATCCCCGGCAGGAAGTCGTCGAACAGCTCGTGCAGTTCGCGGACCAGCGGGCGCAGCACCCGGAACCGCGAGAGCACGATCCCGCGCGTGGTGAGGGCCGCGCCGCGCTCCGCCATCCGCCGGGTCCGCGCGCTGTCCTCGGAGCGGTCGAACACCCAGTAGAGGACCAGGCCCATCTGGGAGAGCCACATCAGCTCGGGCAGGACGTCGGCCAGCTCGGCCGGGACCTTGGTCTTCGACCCGGCCAGCACCTCCCGGTGCAGGGCGATGGCCTGGTTGCGGGCCGGCTCGGACTCCGGGGAGAAGGGGCTGAGCGGGCTCTCCGGGTCGGCGGCGTTCTTGAAGAACTGGGCCGCGAACTCGTGGTACGGGGCCGCGATGTCCAGCCAGGAGGTCAGCACCCCGGAGAGGCGGGTCTGCAGGTCGGTCTCCCGGTCCAGGATCGGCCGGACCGCCGTCAGGTGCTCGGCGCCGATCCGGTCGTAGAACCCCTGGACCAGGTGCTCCTTGGAGGAGAAGTAGTAGTAGGCGTTGCCGACGGAGACTCCGGCCTCCTTGGCGATGGCCCGCATGGTCGTCTTGTCGTAGCCGCGCTCCTGGAACAGCCGGAGCGCGGTTTCGAGGATGAGCGTGCGGGTCTGTTCGCTCTTGGCGGGCTTGGTCTCTGTCACGGTGTCCGACCCTATCCGGGCGGAACGGGCGCGGCGCACGCCCCGTCCGCGCAGCCGGTCCCGGCCGCCGGGGCGGGGACCGTACCGGCCGCTACCCCGGCCGCCGGGGCGGGCTCGTCCGACCGGCTCAGCTCCCGCCACTTGGCGGCCGCCAGCATCGTGGCGCGGGCGAAGGGCGCCCCGGCCGGCGTGGCCAGCCAGTGGGCCTTCGGCCGGTGCTCGGCCAGGGCCCACAGGGCCACGATGAAGGCGTCGGTACCGCGGTAGACCTGCCCGCCGTCCCCGATGACGGTGATCTCCCGCAGGGTGTCGGCGTGATCGAGGGCCGGGAACCGGCGTCGGGCCTCCTCGGAGCCGGCCGGCACCAGGGAGAGCGGCACGAGCCACTTCTGGCCGAGCAGCCAGTGCCGGAGGTGCACGCAGAGCGGGCACCCGGCGTCGTACAGGACGGTGAGCCGTCGGACCGGGGCGGCCACCGGTCAGGCCCCGGCCGGGGTGGTCCAGCCCTGGGGCGCCACCGGCGGGGTGTGCTCCCGCTCCATGATCCCGCGGCGCCGGATCTTGTTGAGGACGTAGACGTTGGCCAGGTGCATGAAGCCGAGGACCAGCAGCACCACGCCGATCTTCACCGACAGGGCCTCGAAGAGGCCCCGGGCGTCCTCCACGGCCTGGGCGGCCCGCAGGTACAGGGTCACGAAACCGAGGTTGACCAGGTAGAAGCCGACCACCAGCAGGTGGTTCACGGCGTCGGCGAGCTTCTCGTTCCCCTGGAGCACGTCGGCGATGAAGATCCGACCGTTGCGGCTGAGCGTGCGGGCCACCCAGACGGTGAGTCCCACGCTGATGAGCAGGTAGATGACGTACGCGACCACGGTGAGGTCCATGCCCCCCGCCTCCTTGAACGTGTTCAAAAGGCTGACGCACCCACTGTAGGGCTTCTTTTGAACACGTTCAAGCGGTGTGGCGCGAGGGCCCGGGGGAGCGCTCCGTCGCTACGCTCCGTGCGCAGAGCGGCCGTACGCGCACGGTCGGTGACCGGAGGAGAGTGGCAGGCATGGCGGACAAGCCCACGGTGGTGCTGGTGCACGGCTTCTGGGGAGGCGCGGCCCACTGGGCCAAGGTGATCGTGGAACTGCGGGGGCGCGGCTTCGACTCGCTGCTCGCGGTGGAGAACCCGCTGACCTCACTGGCCGACGACGCCGAACGGACCCGCAAGATGGTGCGCCAGGTGCCCGGCCCCGTCCTGCTGGTCGGCCACTCCTACGGCGGCGCGGTCATCACGGAGGCGGGGGACCTGCCCAACGTCGTCGGACTCGTCTACGTGGCCGCCTTCGCCCCGGACGCCGGCGAGAGCCCCGGCGGGCTCACCCAGGAGCACCCGCCCGCCGCCGCCGAGAACCTCGCCCCGGACTCCGACGGCTACCTCTGGCTGCGCCAGGACAAGTTCCACGAGAGCTTCTGCCAGGACCTGACCGCCGACGAGGCGCTGGTCATGGCGGTCACCCAGAAGGCCCCGCTCGCCTCCACCTTCGGGGACGCGATCACGGCGCCCGCCTGGCGGACCAAGCCCTCCTGGTACCAGCTCTCCCGCCAGGACCACATGATCCACCCGGAGAACCAGCGGCGGATGGCCGAGCGCCTCTCCCCGCGCGAGCTGGTCGAACTGGACTCCGGGCACGCCTCCCTGGCCTCGCAGCCCGGTGCGGTCTGCGACCTGATCGAGACGGCCGCGACGGAGGTCTCCGGCTGAATCCCGGTGATCCGGTGAACCAGTGGGTCCGGGCCGCGGGGAGCCTCCCCGCGGCCCGGACCCGCGCTCAGTCCTGCCGCTCCCGCAGGAAGTCCAGCAGCAGCGCGGTGGTCTCGGCGGGGCGCTCCAAGGAGGGCAGGTGCCCGGCCCAGGGCAGCTCCACGTGCCGGGCCGCGGGCAGCAGGGCGGGCAGCCCGGCCGCGATCTCCCGGAAGTCCGGCAGGTCGTGGGCCCCGCCCACGGCCAGCACCGGGGCGGTCACGGCCCCGAGGTCGATCGCGGGCTCGGGCCGCTCGTGCCCGTCGTTCCCGGACTCCTCGGCGGCCCGCCAGCCCTCGAAGTTGCCCCGCTGCATCGCGGCGACCAGCCGGTGCGTCTCCGGGTCGGCCTCCGGCCCCAGCCAGGTCCGGGCGTTCAGCTCCGCCGCCCCGTCCAGGTCGCCCGCCTCCAGGAACGCGTCCTCGGCCGCGCCGAAGGCCCGTACCTCAGGGCCCGGCTCGTGCCCCGGACGGCCCGCGCAGAGCAGCGCGAGGGCGGAGACCCGCTCCGGGTGCGCGGCGGCCAGCCCGAGGGCCACCCGGCCCCCGTACGAGGCCCCCACGAGGGCCGCGCGGGCGATGCCGAGGGAGTCCAGCAGGGCCAGGACGTCGTCCGCGTCCGAGTAGGGCGCCGTGGCCGCCGGGCTCTGCCCGCAGGTGCGGAAGTCGGCGCGCACCACCCGGTACCCGGCCTCGGCCAGCGGCCCCCACTGCGGGTCCCACATCCGCCGGTCGCAGACGGAGGAGTGCAGCAGGACCAGCGGGGCGCCGTCGGCGGGACCGGTCACGTCATGAGAAAGGATCATCGGCTCATCGTGGCAGGGCCGCCCCGCGCCGACCAGGCATTTCCGTCCCGTGCGACGGCCCCCGCCCCGGCCCCGGGAACGCCGCGGGCCCCGCACCGCCCGGAGGACCGGGAGGGGCGGGGCCCGCGTACGACCGTTCGGACCGTCAGAAGCGGCGCGTGATCAGGGCACGCTTGACTTCCTGGATCGCCTTGGTGACCTCGATGCCACGGGGGCACGCGTCGGTGCAGTTGAACGTGGTGCGGCAGCGCCACACGCCGTCCTTGTCGTTCAGGATCTCCAGCCGCTGCTCACCTGCCTCGTCGCGCGAGTCGAAGATGAAGCGGTGCGCGTTGACGATCGCCGCCGGGCCGAAGTACTGGCCGTCGTTCCAGAACACCGGGCACGAGGAGGTGCAGGCGGCGCACAGGATGCACTTGGTGGTGTCGTCGAAGCGCTCGCGGTCCTCGGCGGACTGCAGGCGCTCGCGGGTCGGCTCGTTGCCCTTGGTGACCAGGAACGGCATGACGTCCCGGTACGCCTGGAAGAAGGGCTCCATGTCGACCACGAGGTCCTTCATCACGGTGAGGCCCTTGATGGCCTCGACGGTGATGGGCTTCTCCGGGTTGATGTCCTTGATCAGCGTCTTGCAGGCGAGCCTGTTCTTGCCGTTGATCCGCATCGCGTCGGAGCCGCAGATGCCGTGCGCGCAGGAGCGGCGGAAGGTGAGCGTGCCGTCCAGGTCCCACTTGATCTTGTGGAGACCGTCGAGCACGCGCTCCTTCGGGTCGATCTCGATCTGGAAGTCCTGCCACTCCGACTGGTCGGAGACCTCGGGGTTGAAGCGGCGGATCCGGAAGGTGACGGTGATGTTCGCCGAGGCGGCGGCCTCGGCCTCCACCTTGTCGAGGGTCGGGGTGGCCATCAGTACTTACGCTCCATCGGCTGGTAGCGGGTGGTGACGACGGGCTTGTAGTCCAGGCGGACCGAGTCCGAGCCGTCCTCGCCGACCTCGCGGTACGCCATGGTGTGGCGCATGAAGTTGACGTCGTCGCGGTTGGGGTAGTCCTCGCGGTAGTGGCCGCCGCGGGACTCCTTGCGGGCCAGCGCGGAGACGGCCATGACCTCGGCCAGGTCGAGCAGGTTGCCCAGCTCGATGGCCTCCAGCAGGTCGGTGTTGAACCGCTTGCCCTTGTCCTGGACGGAGACGTTCTTGTACCGCGCGCGCAGCTCGGCGATCTTCTCGACCGCGGTCTTGATCGTCTGCTCGGTGCGGAACACCATCACGTTGGCGTCCATCGTCTCCTGGAGCTCCAGACGCAGGTCGGCGACCCGCTCGTGGCCCGTGGAGTTGCGCAGCCGCTCGACCTGCTCGACGACGAGGGAGGCCGGGTCCTCCGGCAGCTCGACGAAGTCGTTCTCGGCCGCGTACTTGGCGGCGGCGATGCCGGAGCGCTTGCCGAAGACGTTGATGTCCAGCAGCGAGTTGGTGCCCAGGCGGTTGGCGCCGTGCACGGACACGCAGGCCACCTCGCCGGCCGCGTACAGACCGGGGACGACGGTGGTGTTGTCCGCCAGGACCTCACCCTCGACGTTGGTGGGGATGCCGCCCATGGCGTAGTGCGCGGTGGGCTGGATCGGAATCGGGTCCGTGTAGGGCTCGATGCCGAGGTAGGTGCGCGCGAACTCCGTGATGTCCGGGAGCTTGGCGTCCAGCTGCTCCGGCGGGAGGTGCGTCAGGTCCAGGTACACGTGGTCACCGGCGGGACCGCAGCCGCGGCCCTCCCGGATCTCCGTGTAGATGGAGCGGGAGACGACGTCACGGGACGCGAGGTCCTTCATGACCGGCGCGTACTTCTCCATGAAGCGCTCGCCGTCCTTGTTGCGGAGGATGCCGCCCTCACCGCGGGCGCCCTCCGTCAGCAGGATGCCCATCCGCCAGATGCCCGTCGGGTGGAACTGGAAGAACTCCATGTCCTCCAGGGGCAGGCCGCGGCGGTAGCAGGCCGCCTGGCCGTCACCGGTCAGGGTGTGCGCGTTGGAGGTCACCTTGAAGAACTTGCCGGTGCCGCCGGAGGCGTAGATGACCGACTTCGCCTGGAAGACGTGGATCTCGCCGGTGGCCAGCTCGTAGGCCACGACGCCCGCGGAGTGCTTGACCCCGTCGACCTCGGTGATGAGCTGGTCGAGCACGTAGAACTCGTTGAAGAACTCCACGCCCTCCTTGACGCAGTTCTGGTACAGCGTCTGGAGGATCATGTGGCCGGTGCGGTCCGCGGCGTAGCAGGACCGGCGGACCGGGGCCTCGCCGTGGGCGCGCGAGTGGCCGCCGAAGCGGCGCTGGTCGATGGTGCCGTCCGGGGTGCGGTTGAACGGCAGGCCCATCTTCTCCAGGTCGAGGACGGCGTCGATGGCCTCCTTCGCCAGGATCTCCGCGGCGTCCTGGTCGACCAGGTAGTCACCGCCCTTGACGGTGTCGAAGGTGTGCCACTCCCAGTTGTCCTCCTCCACGTTCGCCAGCGCGGCGGCCATGCCGCCCTGCGCGGCGCCCGTGTGGGAGCGGGTGGGGTACAGCTTCGTCAGCACGGCGGTGCGGCTGCGCTTCGTCGACTCGATGGCGGCGCGCATGCCCGCGCCACCGGCGCCGACGATGACGGTGTCGTACTTGTGGATCTTCATCGTGGTTTGCCTCAGCCCCGTGCCTAGCGGATGTTCGGGTCGAAGGTGAAGATCACCAGCGTGCCCAGAAGGATGGTGAACACCGTGGCGGTGTAGAGCAGGCCCTTCAGCCACAGCCGCGTGTTGGCACGCTCCGCGTAGTCGTTGATGACCGTGCGCAGGCCGTTGCAGCCGTGCAGCATCGCGAGCCACAGCATGATCAGGTCCCAGGCCATCCAGAACGGGGAGGCCCAGCGGCCCGCCACGAAGGCGAAGCCGACCTTGGAGACGCCGCCGTCGAGGACCAGCTGGATGACCAGGTGGCCGATCACGAGGACGGTGAGCACGATGCCCGAGAGGCGCATGAACAGCCACGCGACCATCTCGAAGTTGCCGCGCGTGGCGCGCGGGGTCTTGCCGGTGCGCTTGCGCGGCGCCTCGATGTACGGGGCGGGGTTGTCGACGTCGTAGAGGCTCACGCCCTGGACGTCGCCGATCGCGGAAGAGGTGTCAGAAGACATGCGCGTCACTTCCCGAACAGCTGTTCAACAGCGTGACCGAGGACGGGGTACATGGCCCCGGCCATCAGCACGACCCAGATGCCCACGACGGTCCAGAGCATCTGCTTCTGGTAGCGCGGGCCCTTGGACCAGAAGTCCACGGCGATGACTCGGAGACCGTTCAGCGCGTGGAAGAGCACGGAGGCGACGAGGCCGTACTCCATCAGCGCGACGATCGGGTTCTTGTAGGTAGCGACGACCTCGTCGTACGCCTCTGGTGAGACGCGGACGAGAGCGGTGTCGAGGACGTGTACGAACAGGAAGAAGAAGATGACCACGCCGGTGACTCGATGAGCCACCCAGGACCACATTCCTTCCCGGCCGCGGTACAACGTTCCAGCCGGCACGGAAAACCCTCCGGAAGCGAGGCGAGGGTCCGCCGGCTTCGTTGTCGGTCGGGCCCGGCCGGGTACGGTCCACCGGCCCCGGACATCGTAGCGACGAGTTGTCGGTTCCTTCGCGCGGGGGGCTCCGGTGTGATCAAACAGGCACGGACGGGCTATCCCACAAGGCCGAACAGCCTCAATCCGGGCATACTCCCCGGGTCTTGCCCGGATTGGGCCGCACGGGCCACCATGCGGGCCCGGGAAGGGCGCGGACGCGGTGACCGGAGGATGACCGGAACGGGGCGGCGGCGGGCCGTCGGGGGGACCGTGGCGGCGCGGGGGCCGTTCTCGGCCGTCGGGCCGATAAACCCGTTTCACCCGTAAGAGAGGGAGGGGGAGGGCAAGATGCGGAGGACCGCGCGGGGCCCGGCCGGATCCGGACCGACAGCCGAGACCGCCACCCCCCACAGGAGAGGCCCCGGCCGCCGTCCGTTACGGGCTCGTGCGACAAGCCCGCATCCCTCTCAGCGTCACGGGTGCGTTTTCTGTCACACCTCGCTTCGCGCATGGATGGTTGCTGGTTGTACAACTCGTGGACGAGGGCGCGGGAAGGCCGTAACGTGCTGATTTGCGCAGGACGTACAGGACAGTGAACGGGTTGGGGACTTTGCTGGGGGACGACGCGGAGCTGACCGCCGCGGTGCTCGCGGCACAGCGCGGCGACGAGGACGCCTTCCGTACGGTGTACCGCGCGGTGCACCCTCGGCTGCTCGGATACGTCCGCACCCTCGTCGGCGAGGCCGACGCGGAGGACGTCACTTCCGAGGCCTGGCTCCAGATCGCCCGCGACCTCTCCTCCTTCACCGGCGACGCCGACCGCTTCCGCGGCTGGGCCGCCCGCGTCGGCCGCAACCGCGCCCTCGACCACGTCCGCATGCGCGGTCGCCGCCCCGCCGTCGGCGGCGACGAGACCGAGCTGACCGGCCGCCCCGCCGACTGCGACACCGCGGGCGAGGCCATGGAGTCCCTCGCCACCGGCCGCACCATGGCCCTCATCGCCCAGCTTCCCCAGGACCAGGCCGAGGCCGTCGTCCTGCGGGTGGTCGTCGGCCTCGACGCCAAGAGCGCCGCCGAGACCCTCGGCAAGCGCCCCGGCGCCGTCCGCACCGCCGCCCACCGCGGCCTCAAGCGCCTGGCCGAACTGCTCGGCACCGAGTTCGGGGATAATGCCCAGGATCCCGTCGCACCCGGTGGACCCGGCGGTACGGGAGCCCAGGGCGAGGCCCGCGACCTGGACGCCGTACCGGCGCCCCGCGCGCACCTCGACGGCTCCGTGGCACGGACCGGTGTGACGCAATCGCGTTGGCGGACGCAGAAGGACATGTGATGGCCGACGATCGCTACGCGTGGCTCGACGGGGCCACGGCGGACAGGCTGCTGCGCGGCGAACCCGCCGGACCCGTGGGCGACCGTCGGGCGGACCCCGCCGAAGCCGCCCGGATCCGGGCCGAGGCCGACCGGCTCGCCCGCACCCTCGACTCCCTGGTCCCCCCGCCCCTCGCCCCCGGCTCCGCCGAACTCCCCGGCGAGGCCGCCGCCCTGGCCGCCTTCCGGGCCGCCCGCCCCGCGGCCGCCGGCCCCGAGGAACTGACCGCCGGACCGGCCGGCCCCGGCGTCACCGACGAGGCCCCGCTCACGGTGCGGCTCGGCGCGCCCGTCCCCACGGCCGTCCGGACCCGCCCCCGGCGCGGTCCGCTCCGGCTCGGCCTCGCCGCCTCCGTGGCCCTCATCGCCGTGGGTGGCGTCGCCGCCGCCACCGGCAGCGGACTGATGCGCGCCCCCAGCGTCGCCGGCCCCGCCCCCGTGCTCACCGTCACCTCCGGACCCGAGACCGCCGGCGCGGCCGGCACGGGCACCGGCACTCCGGAGCCCGGCGTGCCCGCCGACCGCCTCCGCGTCACCGACGGCCCCGTGCCCGGCGTCTCGCCCGGCCCCGAGGGCACCACCCCCGGCGACGGCGGCACCGGGAGCCCCGACCCCGAGGGCACCGCCCGGCACAAGGACGGCGGCGCACCCGACCCCGGCGAGGACTCCGCCGAGGGCGGCGGCACCGACCGCTCCGCCCTCACCGGCCTCTGCCGCGACCTGCTCGCCGGAAAGCTCGAAGGCGACCGCAGGCGCCTGCTGGAGCGGGCCGCCCGCGGCGACCGCCTGCACCGCTACTGCGAACGGCTCCTGGGCACCGGCCCCGCCACCGCGGGTACCGCCGGCGCGGGCGACGGTGACGACAAGGACGACGACAAGGACGACGGCGGCAAGGGCTCCGGCGGTGACTCCGGCGGCGACCGCGGCGGCAGCCGCCCGTCGGCACCGGCCACCCCCGGCGCCGGCGGCGGCAAGGGCCCCCTGCCCACCCTCGGATTCGGCCACCCGCGGTCCTGAGGACCGGTCCGCACATCCTCCTGTAACACTTTTCGAGGCTGCGGCGCAGTACTCAATGAGCCGACTGGTCATCGGCCGCGCACGAGCCGGGGTTCCCCCCGTACCTCTGGGCTCTGCGCACCCGGCGCGGGCGGGGCACGTTCCCCCGGCCCTGCCCGCGCCCCTTTTCCTCCCGGAGTCCCCGCCGCCCCGCGGCGGCCCGCGGACCGGGGATCACCAGTAGACGACCACCTTGTCGCCCACCTTCACCTGGTCGAAGAGCGTCGCCAGCTTGGCCTTGTCCCGGACGTTCACGCAGCCGTGCGAGCCGCCGGAGTACCCGCGGGCCGCGAAGTCCGAGGAGTAGTGCACGGCCTGGCCGCGGCTGAAGAACATCGAGTACGGCATCGACGTGTGGTAGAGCGTCGAGGTCCACTTCCGGGCCTTCCACTCCACCGCGAACTCGCCCTCACGGGTCGGGGTGTTCTCCGAGCCGAAGCGCACGTCCATCGCGGAGACGACCTTGCCGTCGATCATCCAGGCCAGGGTGCGGCTCTCCTTGCTGATGCACAGCACCCGGCCCGTCAGGCAGCGCGGGTCCGGGGCGGCGAGTTCGTTCGTGGTGGGCGGCCGCAGCTCGTTCTCCGTCGGCTCCCGGGTGGCGGCCAGCAGCTTCTGCCAGGTGGCCGCGTCCACGACGCCCGTGGCGGGCAGGCCCTGCGCACCCTGGAAGCCCTTCACCGCGGCGGCCGTGAGGGAACCGTAGAAGGCGGTGGGGCTCCGCTTGAAGTGCCCGGCCTCCTTGAGGCGGGCCTGCAGCTCGCGGACCAGCTCGTTCTCCGTACCGTCCGTGAGCGGCGCCCCGCCCTCCGGACCCGCACCGCCTCCCGCGGAGTCCGTCGGACCACTGGCGGAGGGGGCGGCGGACGGAGCCTTGGAAGGGTCCCCGCCGCCCGGCTTGGCGTCGGCCGGAGAGGCCGTGCCCTTGGACAGAGCAGCGCCCGGATCGGCGGCGCCGGTGGCGGTGCAACCCGCCGCCAGGGCGATCGCGGCGACCGCCGCGCAGGTGTGGATCATGACTGGAATGCGACGCATGGCTCGTCCCCCGGATTGTGCGTGTGTACCCAAGGGATGCTGCCCCGCCGCGCACGGTTGCGAGCGGACCGTGATGTTGCCGAGCCGTGATGAGCCCGTTTCCCGGAGCGCACGGAAAAACGGGCGAAGGGTGTCGTACCCCTGTGCGAGACTCCTCGACATGCTGGGTGTGACCGATCTGCCGACCTACCTCGCGGCGCTGGTGCTGATCATTCTGCTGCCGGGCCCGAACTCCCTCTACGTGCTGTCCGTGGCCTCCCGCCGCGGGGTCCGCGAGGGCTACCGCGCCGCCTGCGGGGTGTTCACCGGGGACACCGTCCTCATGGTGCTCGCCGCCGTCGGTGCCGGCGCGCTCGTCCAGGCCAGCCCGCTGCTCTTCGGCATCGTCAAGGTGCTGGGCGCCGGCTACCTGGCCTGGATCGCCGTGGGCATGATGCGCGCCGCGTGGGGGCTGTGGCGGTCGCGCCGCGCCACCCGCGAGGACCAGGAGGCGGAGGCCGGCGGCGGGGCCGGCACCGAGCGGCCGTACCGGCGGGCGCTGGTGGTCAGCCTGCTCAACCCCAAGGCGATCCTGTTCCTGCTCTCCTTCTTCGTGCAGTTCGTGGACCCGGAGTACGCGTACCCGGCGCTGTCCTTCCTGCTGCTCGGCGGGCTCGCGCAGCTGGCGAGCTTCCTCTACCTGAGCACCCTCATCTTCAGCGGGGCCCGGCTTTCGGAGGCCTTCCGGCGCCGCAAGCGGCTCTCCGCCGGGGTCACCTCGGCCGCCGGCGTGCTCTTCCTGGGCTTCGCCGCGAAGCTCGCCCTGAGCTGAGCTGAGCTGAGCTGAGCCGAGCCTGAGCCGAGGCGAGCTCGACTCAGGCTCAGGACGAGCCGGGGCTCAGGTCAGGGCCTTGCGCAGCCTCGGGGTCAACGGGCGCTCCACCAGCCGGCAGATCAGCCATGCCAGCCCCAACATCAGGGCGACCGTACCCACCAGGGTGACGGGCGCCGACCACCCCAGCCGCCGGTGCAGCACCTCGATGGCCACCCAGCCCAGGTGCTCGTGCACCAGGTAGAAGGGGTAGGTGAGGGCGCCGGCGACGGTCAGCCACCGCCAGTCCGCCCGGTTCAGCCACCCCAGCGCGATCACGGCCACGGCCACGAACCCCGCCGTCACCACGGCCACGATCACCCCGGTGCTGCGGTACGAGAAGAAGCGCGGGTCCGGCGCGTGCCACAACCCGGCCACCGCGTAGTGCTGCCCGAGCAGCCAGCCCGTCAGCGCCACCCCCCAGGCCAGGGCGTCCCGCCGGTCCCGGTGCACCAGGTAGAGCCCGATGCCGCCGATGAAGAAGGGCGCGTACTGCGGCATCAGCAGCTCCGTCAGGAAGGCGTGGTCCGCCCGGTCGGCGAGCACCGCCGCCAGGGTCCACACCCCGCAGAAGAGCAGGGTCCGGCGCCGCCCGCCGCCGGGCAGCACCACGCACACCGCGAACAGCGCGTAGAACTTCAGCTCCGCCCACAGCGTCCAGCACACCCCCAGCACCCGCTCGGCCCCCACCGGCTGCTGGAGCATGCTCAGGTTCACCAGGAAGTCCGAGGAGCCGACGGTGTGCCGGCCCACCCAGGGCAGCGTGAACACGGCCGTCACCAGCAGCACCGCCGCCCAGTAGGCCGGGTACAACCGCGCCACCCGGGAGGCCAGGAAGGACCGCAGCGGCCGCTGCCAGGCGCTCATGCAGATGACGAACCCGCTGATCACGAAGAACACCTGCACGCCGAGGCACCCGTACGCCAGCCACGGCGAGGCCTCCGGGAACAGCTCCCGAGGGGACGCCCCCCAGGACCGCTCCACCTCCCCGCCGCGGCCCGCGTAGTGGTACCCGGCCACCATCAGCGCCGCCAGCAGCCGCAGCCCGTCCAGGGCCCGCAACCGGGGCGCCGCCCCGCCGCGCCGGGCCTGCTGCCGGAGGCCGGGCAGCCGCCCCGACCACCCGCTGCTCCGCGGCGCGCCGGGCGCGGCCGGTCCCGCCGGCGGGAACGCGGCCGCCGCGGCCGGGTCGCCCGGGCCGGTCGGCGCGCCGGTCCGTGCCGTGCCCGTCCGTTCCGTGCCCGTCGGTCCCGTGCCGGTCGTACCCGCGCCCGCCGGCCCCGTGTCCGTCCCCGCGGTCATCCGAGCGCGGTCCGGCGCAGGTGCCGCACCCGGCGGACCACCCGGCGCACCGCCGGGCTCCGCGGAATGAAGGCCAACTGCTGAGGCACGGCCCCGGGCAGCCCGAGCGCGGTCAGCCGCCGCTTCTTGAAGTACCGCCAGGTGTGCTGGTCCAGGTGCCGGGCCAGATAGCGCTCGGCCTCCTGCCGGCGCCCCGCCAGGATCTGCGACTGCATGGCGTACCCCACCGCCGTGACCAGACCGGTGAGCTCTTCGAGCACGGCCGGACCCGGCGGACGCCAGTCCCGGACCGCCCGCGGGTCCGTCAGCTCCGGCAGCAGCGCGTCCACCAGCGTCAGCGGGATCCGGTTGCTGTTCTGGTACGGGCTGATCCGGTCCAGCAGCGGACCGGTGCCGGTGCGCGCCACCGGCAGCCGGAACAACGCCGAGGCCGTGAGCAGGCCCGTGGAGAAGCAGCCCGCCACCAGCGCCGGATCCAGCCGCCGGTACAACACCTCCGCCAACACCGGGGTCCCGATCACGGTCAGCCGGGCCCCCAGCCGCTCCGCCTCCTCCTCCACCAGCCGCGACCAGCGCGCCGGGGCACTCGGATGCGGTTTGAAGACGAGGTTCTCGTGCCCGAGGGCGTGCGCCCCGCGGACCATCCGGACGTGCAGCTCCTCCTCTTCCTGCGGGGTGATCAGGCCCAGCGCGGACAGGTACTGGCCGAGCAGCACCGCGGGCCGCTCCGGCGCCGCCCGCACCGCCTCGGTCTCCGCCGCGAACCCCGGGGACTCCCCGGCCTCCGCGGCCAGCTCGTCCAACACCGCCAGGAAGGCGGCGTCCGGCACCAGCTCCGCCGGCACCCCGAACTCGCTCAGCAGCAGCGGCTCCAGGCCCGGCACCAGGTCCAGGTGGAGCAGGCGCCTGATCCGCACCCCGAGCTGCGGGTCCAACTTGTCGCGCGTGGGCCCGTAGCTCATCAGCCCGTCCGCGTACACCTCCACCGGGGCACCCGGGAACAACTGCACCACCGCCTGCGCGGGCGCCACCTGCACCGACTCCACGACCAACTCGACCCGGTCGGAGCCCAGCCCCCACAGCTCCCGCACCTGCCGCTCCCACAGCGGGGCGTCCTCGGCGCGCGGCCGCCACCCCGAGGGGTGGAAGGGGGCGATGAAGGCGTTCCAGTCCCGCACCTCGTCGAAGCGGGCGGCCAACCGCCCGAAACCGGGCTGCTCGGCGGGGCCCGGAGTGGTCTCCGGCACCGAGGCGTTGTTGCTCACCAGCAGGATGCGTCGGTCCGCGGGTCCGAAGAGCCCCGCGTCCAGGGCCGCCGCCAGCGTGGCCGTGCCGTACAGCGTGGAGGCCAGGAACAGCTGCGTGGTGCGACGGGTCCCGCTCATCGGGCCACCGCCGCATCCGCGGTGCGCCGCCGCAGCCGCCGCAGCCGCGCCGCGCGCTCCACGTCCATGGAATCCAGCGCCTTTTCCAGCACGTCCTGCGGCATCGCGTGCAACGCGGCCGAACTCAGCGCCCGTAGTTTTCTCGCCACGGCCGGTTCGAACCTTTCGATGGAGCCGATATGGTGCGCGATGATCGCGCAATAAGTACGGACCGCTTTCGGCATCAGGATTTCCGCGTCGCGGTCCGCGGCGGTTTCCCGGAGCACCTGATCGAAGGCCCGGATGAAGTCGAGCTGGCGCACGTCCCCGATCTGCGTCAGGGAAGTCGCCACGCCCCGCCGGTAGAACAGGCCCGCCTCGCCCACGCAGGCGAAGCTCTCCGCCTCCCGGTGCAGCTTCCAGATCCACGGCCGGTCCTCGGCGGTCCGCAGCCCGTCGGTGAAGTGCAGCAGCCCCCGGTCCAACAGCCGCCGGTGGTACATCCCGGCCCAGGCGAAGGGGTAGTCCACCGAGGTGGACCGGTCCGCGGGCAGGATGGCCCGGCGCGGCTCCAGCACCACCCCCTGCGGGCCGTGCGGCACCCGCCGCACCACCCGCTTGCTGCCCGTGGTCTCCACGTGGTCGGTGCGCACGAAATCGCACCCCAGCTCCTCCGCGGCGGACAGCACCCGCGCCAGGTGGCCCGGGGCCAGCCAGTCGTCCCCGTCCATGAAGGTCAGGTACTCGCCGCGGGCCGCGTCCAGACCGGTGTTCCGGGCGGTGGCGAGGCCGCCGTTGCGCTCGTGCCGCACGAACACCGCGCCCGGCAACGTCCGCTCCGCCTCCTCCAGCAACCGCGGGGTGCCGTCCGTGGAACAGTCGTCCACCAGGACGAACTCGAAGTCCTCACGTGCGTTCGCGCGCAGGCTCCGCAGGGCATCGGGGGCGTATGTCTGCACGTTGAAGAACGGCACGACCACAGAAAGCTTGACCACGCACGAGACATTAGGGCGCGCCCCGCGATGCCCCGTGGCCCGGAAAGGGACAGTCGGTGAACGCAGGGCGACGGGGCCGTTAACCCGGTGCGGTCCCGGGCCAATTCGCGCGGACGCGGCCGGCTGTTAACCCTCCGTTGTGTATTCGTTGGGCCCAACTCCCGGAATGCCGCCTACGTTTCCTGGCGTGCCAGCAAGTACCAGTGGCGTAAGTGCTCCCGGACAGATGCGGGTTGCCGTTCTCGCCGATTCCGATACGCGGTGGAAATGGGGCGCCCTCACCGCCCGGCGCCTCGCCCCCGAACCGCACCTGACCGGCTTCCTGCTCCGGGGCCGGGCCACTCCGACCGCCCGCCAGATCGGCGAGGTCGGCGTCCGCGCCGACCACCTCACCGAGGTGACCTGCGCCGGATTCCTCGACCGACTCCGCGAGGACGGCTACGACCTGGTCGTCCTCGCCCTGGTCGGCGGGGCCGTGCAGGCCGTCCTGCACGGGGCCCGCGCCCTGTGGCCGGCCCCGGCCCGCCGTCCCGTGCTCGTCGCCGGGTACGTGGGAGTGGTCTACGAGAAGCTCGCCGACGGCCTCCTGCTGCGGCACGGCGCGGACCTGGTCCTCGCCAACTCCCGGCACGACGCCGACCGGTTCCGCGCCGTGTACGAAGGGGTCGGCGCCGACGCCGGAGCGGTCACCGAGACCGCCCTGCCCTTCCTCGGCGGCGCGCCCTACCGCGAAGCCGCCGGCAGCCGCGCCCACACCGTGGTCTTCGCCGTCCAGCCCTCCGTGCCCGAGAGCCGCGCCGACCGCGCCTACCTGCTCGGCCGCGCCGCCCGGCACGCCCGCCTCCACCCCGACCGCGAGGTCCTGGTCAAGCTCCGCAGCAAGCCCGGCGAGCACACCACCCACCTCGAAGAGCTGCCCTACCAGCGGCTCGCCGAGCGGCTCCCCGGCGGCCTGCCCGCCAACTGCCGGCTGGTCTACGGGAACATGGGCGAGGTCCTGGACGGCACCGACCTGCTGGTCACCGTCAGCTCCACGGCCGCACTGGAGTCCCTGCACCGCGGGATCCCCACCGCCGTCCTCACCGACCTCGGCGTCCGCGAGACCCTCGGCAACCACCACTTCCTCGGCTCCGGCTGCCTCACCTCCTGGGACCGCCTGGACGAGGGCTTCCGCCCCGAGCCCGACCCCGACTGGCTGGCCCGCCAGGGCGTCGCCGCCGGGGGCCCGTACGAGCGCGCCTTCGAGACCGCCCGCGCCCGGGTGGCCGCCCTCGCCGCCCGCCCCGAACTGCCCGCCATCGCCCCCTACTACACCCTCGCCACCGCCCCCGGCTACCTGCCCGGCATCCTCGCCCGCCACCACCTCGGCCCCGACGGCATCCCGCTCCCCGGGACCCGCCGGCCCGAGGCGGGGGACTCCCCGGTCCGCCGGTACGTCCGCGCGGCGCTGCGGGACGCGGCGCGCGGCGCCTACCGGCACGGCGTACAGCGGGTGGCCCCGGCCATCCGCCGGATGGGAGAACTGTGAACCCCGAGCCCCGCACGCCCGATCGCCCGCCGGTGGTCCTCGCCGTCATCCCCGCCCGGGGCGGCTCCAAGGGCGTCCCCGGCAAGAACCTCGCCGAGGTCGGCGGCCTGCCGCTGGTGGCCCGCGCGGTCCGCGCCTGCCTGGGCGCCGGCCCCGTCACCGACGTAGTGGTCTCCACCGACGACGCGGCCGTGGCCGCCGCCGCCCGTGCCGCCGGCGCCGAGGTCGTGCCCCGGCCCGCGGAGCTCTCCGGGGACACCGCGAGCAGCGAATCCGCCCTCCTGCACGCCATGGACGCCTTCGAGGCCCTGCGCGGCACCCCGGTGGACGTGGTCCTGCTCGTCCAGGCCACCAGCCCCTTCCTGACCGGCACCGACGTGGCGGCCGTCGCCGAGGCCGTGGTCCGCCGCGGCGCCGACTCCGCGATGACGGTGGCCCCCTTCCACGGCTTCCTGTGGCGGGAGAGCCCCGTCCCCGCCGGCCGCAGCGGCTACGGGGTCAACCACGACGAGTCCCACCGGCCCCGCCGCCAGGACCGCCCCCTCGACCTGCTGGAGACCGGCGCCGCCTACGCCATGGACGCCGCCGGCTTCCGGGCCGCCGGCCACCGCTTCTTCGGCCACATCCTGCCCGTCCACACCGACCCGGCCCGCGTGCTGGAGATCGACGACCCCCACGACCTGGCCCGCGCCCGCGCCCTGGCCCCGCTCCTGGACCCGGCCGACCCGGCCCCCGGAGCCCCCGCCGGCGACCCGGAAGGCGTCCCCGCGGCGCCCCTCCCGGCCGCCACCCGCCCCACCCGAGACCCGAAGCCCGACCCCGCCGCCACGGCACCGGACCACACCCCTCGATCCCCGGTCCCGGCGCCCGCGGCACCCCGTACCCCCGAAACCGTAAGGACGTCCCTGTCATGACCGCCACCTCCTCGGCCCGCCTGCGCCAGTTCGGCACCCGCACCGTCGGCCCCGGCCGGCCCGTCTACGTCGTCGGCGAGATCGGCATCAACCACAACGGCGACGTCGGCAACGCCCTCGCGCTCATCGACGCCGCCGCCGAGGCCGGCTGCGACGCCGTGAAGTTCCAGAAGCGCACCCCCGAGATCTGCACCCCGCGCGACCAGTGGGACATCGAGCGGGACACCCCCTGGGGCCGCATGACCTACATCGACTACCGCCACCGCGTCGAGTTCGGCGAGGACGAGTACCGCACCATCGACGAGCACTGCGAGAAGCGGGGCATCGACTGGTTCGCCTCCCCCTGGGACACCGAGGCCGTCGCCTTCCTGGAGAAGTTCGACCTGCCCGCCCACAAGGTGGCCTCCGCCTCCCTCACCGACGACGAGCTGCTGCGCGCCCTGCGCGCCACCGGCCGCGCGGTGATCCTGTCCACCGGCATGTCCACCCCGGCCCAGATCCGGCACGCCGTCGAGGTCCTCGGCAGCGCGAACATCCTGCTCTGCCACGCCACCTCCACCTACCCGGCCAAGGCCGAGGAGCTCAACCTCCGCGTGATCGACACCCTGCGCGAGGAGTACCCGAACGTCCCGATCGGCTACAGCGGCCACGAGACCGGCCTCCAGACCACCCTCGCCGCCGTCGCGCTGGGCGCCACCTTCGTGGAGCGCCACATCACCCTCGACCGCGCCATGTGGGGCTCCGACCAGGCCGCCTCCGTGGAGCCCGGCGGCCTGACCCGCCTGGTCCGCGACATCCGCACCATCGAGACCGCCCTCGGCGACGGGGTCAAGAAGGTCTACGAGTCCGAGCTCGGCCCGATGAAGAAGCTCCGCCGAGTCCAGGGCGACCTCGCCGCCGCCGGAGCCTGAGCCACCGGGCCCGCGGCCGTCCCGACCCCACGGTCCGGGACGGCCGCGGGCCCGCCGCCCGTACGGCACCCACCCAGGAACACGAGGAGATCACCGTGACCTCCCAGGCGACCACCCTGGCCTTCGTCGAGAGCCCGGTCCAGCTGCTCAACGTCCTGGAGTGGGCCCACGCCGAGGCCCTCCGCGGGCCCGCCGACCGGCCCGCCGCGGCCCCGCTGCTCACCGGGGTCCCTGCCCAGCGCGGGGCCCGCCCGCCCGCCCTGCCGGGCCTGCTGATCGTCGTCCTGCCGCCCCTGGACCCCATGTCCCGCGGCCAGCTCCGCCGGATGGCCGCCCTGGCCCGCGACGAGGGCCACGAGGTCCGCTGGCAGGAGGCGCGCGGCAGCGGCACCGCCCCCCTCAAGGCCCTCGCCGCCCTCGCTCGCGAGGTCCGCGACGCCGAGCGGGTCGTGGTGGGGGACCCGTTCTCCCGCTACGTCCAGCTGCTCCTGACCCTGGTCCGCGCCGAGCGGCTGGTGGTCGTGGACGACGGCACGGCCACCATGGAGTTCGTCTCCCAGCTGGCCCGCGGAGAGCGCCTGGTCCGCTGGCACCGCGCGGGCACCCGCGGGCTCTCCCGCCGCGGCCGTGAGCTGGCCTACGCCCCCGTCTCCGCCGCCGCCCGTCGCCGCTTCACGCCCCGCCCCGGCCACCGGGTGGAGGTGTTCAGCTCCATGCCGGTGACCGTGCCCGACGGGGTCCGCCTCACCGTCAACGACTTCGCCTGGACCCGTGCCGCCTTCGGGCCGCCCCGCATCGGCCGCGGCACCGACCTGGTCGGCACCTCCCTGGTCGAGACCGGGGTGGTGGACGCCGACCGGTACCGGGCCGCCGTCCGCGCCCTCACCGCCGAGCACGGGGCGGGCCGCTACTTCGCCCACCGGCGGGAGTCCCAGACCAAGCTGCACGCCCTCGCGGAGGCCACCGGGCTGGAGATCGTCCGCCCCGACCTGCCGCTGGAGCTGGTCGCCCGGCGCGGCCCGGTCGGACGTACGATCGTGAGCTTCCCGTCCACGGTCGTCCACACCCTGCCCTACGCACTGCGGGGGACCGGGGTCACCGTGGCCGTGGTCGACGTGGATCCGCAGTGGCTCACCGGGACCGCCTCCCCGCGGGCCCGGCACTTCCTCGCCGACGTCACCGGCACCGCGCGTGACGTGCGCAGGTTCGCCACCATCGGACCCCCGCCCCCGGCGGCCGCCCCGGCGGGATGAGCGGCGGAGTTTACCCCCGGGGGAGGGGGCCCATGCGTCTGGAAGTCGGTTTTTCTTCCCCTAACGGGCTGAACTTTTTCTGATCTCCAGCCAGTTGGCCCTGTGGTGCGCCTACCCTTCAAAAGGTGAACCAGTTGATGTCCCGCGAGCCCCAGACCCTCCCTCCCGGAGAGCCGGCCGAGCCCTCGTTGCCCGGCAGGCTCCCCGAGCACCTGCGTGCCGAACTCATCGCGTTCCGTCGGGACTTGCACATGCATCCCGAACTGGGCCACCAGGAGTTCCGCACCACGGCCGCGATCAAGGCCAGGCTGGAGAAGGCGGGCCTGCGACCACGCGTCCTGGCCGGCGGCACCGGGCTCATCTGTGACATCGGCACCTGGGACGGCAAACGCCCCATGCTGGCCCTCCGGGCGGACATCGACGCCCTGCCCATCCCGGACGCCAAGGTCGGGGTGCCCTACCGGTCCACCGTGCCCGACCGGGCGCACGCCTGCGGGCACGACGTCCACACCACCACCGTGCTCGGCACCGGCCTGGTCCTGGCCGACCTGCACCGGCAGGGGCTGCTGCCCCGCCCGGTCCGGCTGCTCTTCCAGCCGGCCGAGGAGGTGCTGCCCGGCGGGGCCGCCGAGGCCATCGAGTCCGGGGTGCTGGACGGCGTCGGCCGGATGATCGCCGTGCACTGCGACCCGCGCGTGGACGCCGGGAAGATCGGCCTCCGGCCGGGCCCGATCACCTCCGCCTGCGACCGCCTGGAGGTCACCCTCACCGGGCCCGGCGGACACACCGCCCGCCCGCACCTGACCACCGACCTGGTCACCGCCGCGGCCCGGGTGGCCGTGGACGTGCCCGCCCTGCTCAACCGCCGGGTGGACACCCGCTCCGGGCTCTCGGTGACCTGGGGCCGGATCTCCTCCGGCCACGCCTGCAACGTCATCCCCATGACCGCCGAGCTCTCCGGCACCATCCGGTGCCTGGACATCAACGCCTGGCACGACGCCCCCGACCTGGTGCACGGGGCCATCGACGAGGTCGCCGCCCTGCACGGGGCCAAGACGGAGATCAGCTACATCCGCGGGGTGCCGCCGGTGGTGAACGACCCGGCGATCACCGAGCTGCTCCGGGACGCCATGGCCGCCCGGCGCGGGGCCCGCTCGGTGGAGGACACCGAGCAGAGCCTCGGCGGCGAGGACTTCTCCTGGTACCTGGAGCACGTGCCCGGCGCGATGGCCCGTCTGGGCGTCCGCACCCCGGGTGATCCCGTCAAGCGCGACCTGCACCGCGGGGACTTCGACGTGGACGAGTCCGCCATCACGGTCGGGGTGGAGCTGTTCACCGCCGCGGCCCTGCTCGACGGCCGCCGTCCGGGGGCCGCTCCGGAGCGTCGGCCGTAGCTCCTCGGCGGGCGTGCGACGGGTCCCGCGGCGGGACTTCCGTCACGGAAGACCAAAAATTTTCCGCCGGCTCCCGGACCCCGTCGCGGGTCCGGGACCCCGGCCGTTCACCCCAGGTACAACGGGGTTTCGGGCCAATCGGGTTACCAATCGGTCACTGTCCGGTTCGCGACGATCCGATAACGACTCCTGAACGGGCCTTTAACTGACATCTACGCGCGTTACGATCGCCGCGAAACCAGCGCCGGTCAGTGGCGCTTCGGTCAGGTTTTGAAGGAGCCTCCCCTTGCGCCGGATCACCAGGATCGCCACCGTGGGCGTCGCGTCCGCGGCCCTCGCCCTTTCCGCCACCGCGTGCGGCGGAAAGAAGTCCACGGACTCCGGGTCCTCCTCGGACTCCACGAAGGGCGCCGTCACCGCCGCCATCGCCTACGACATCGGCGGCCGCGGCGACCAGTCCTTCAACGACGCCGCCTTCGCCGGCCTCGAGAAGGCCGAGAAGGACCTCGGCGTCAAGGGCAAGGAAGCCGAGCCCACCGAGGGCGAGGGCGACGCCGACAAGGTGCAGCGCCTCACCGAGCTGGCCCGCTCCGGCGCCAACCCGGTCATCGGCGTCGGCTTCGCCTACGCCCCGGCCATCAAGAAGGTCGCCCCGAAGTTCCCGAAGACCACCTTCGGCATCATCGACGACACCTCGGTGACCGGCGCCAACGTCGCCAACATGGTCTTCAACGAGGAGCAGGGCTCCTACCTGGCCGGCGTCGCCGCCGCCAAGGCGTCCAAGACCGGCAAGGTCGGCTTCATCGGCGGTGTCGAGGTCCCGCTGATCAAGAAGTTCGAGGCCGGTTACGTCCAGGGCGTCAAGGACACCAACCCCAAGGCCGAGGTGCTGACCCAGTACCTGACCCAGCCGCCGAACTTCGACGGCTTCGCCAAGCCCGACCTGGGCAAGGCCGCCGCGCAGGGCCAGCTGGACAAGGGTGCCGACGTCGTCTACGCCGCCGCCGGTCTCGCCGGTTCCGGTGCCATCGAGGCCGCGTCCACCGCGGGCAAGTGGGCCATCGGCGTCGACTCCGACCAGTACAACCAGGCCGGTCTGGCGAAGTACAAGAACCAGATCCTGACCTCGGTCACCAAGGACGTCTCGGACTCCGTCTACAACCTGATCAAGTCGGTCAAGGACGGCAAGCCGCAGTCCGGCGAGATCCGCTACGGCCTGGACAAGGACGGCGTCGGCCTGGCCGACTCCAACCCGGAGTACAAGAAGATGACCGAGCTCATCGCCGCGGTCGACAAGGCGAAGGCCGAGATCATCGCCGGCAAGATCAAGGTCAAGACCGCCCCGTAAGGCGGTCCGTCCGACCAATGCTCTCCGGGGTCCGGGGAACGGTCTCGCGCCGTTCCCCGGACCCCGGGCCGCATTCCGGCCCGGGCCTCCCGGGCTCCACGGCCCCTTGTGGCCCGAACTTTTCACTTACGACAGTGCTACGCGCGTAGAGGTCTCGTGGACGCGATACCGTCGCCCCCCGCCCTGTCCCCCCTGCCTCCAGCTCCTTCGTGCCGAGGAGAGTGCGTCATCAACGCGTCCAGCCCGCCCCCCGCCGTAGAACTGCACGGCATTACCAAGCGCTTCCCCGGCGTCGTCGCCAACAAGGACATCGCGATCACCGTCCGCAAGGGCACGGTGCACGCCCTCATCGGTGAGAACGGTGCCGGCAAGTCGACCCTGATGAAGATCCTCTACGGCATGCAGAAGCCGGACGAGGGCACCATCGCCATCGACGGGGAGCAGGTCACCTTCAACACCCCCGGCGACGCCATCGCCCGCGGCATCGGCATGGTGCACCAGCACTTCATGCTCGCCGACAACCTCACCGTCCTGGAGAACGTCGTCCTCGGCGGCGAGAAGCTCCACGGCATCGGCGCCAAGGCCCGCAAGAAGATCCTGGAGATCTCCGACGCGTACGGCCTGGGCATCCGCCCCGACGCCCTGGTCGAGGACCTCGGTGTCGCCGACCGTCAGCGCGTGGAGATCCTCAAGGTCCTCTACCGCGGCGCCAAGATCCTCATCCTCGACGAGCCGACCGCCGTGCTCGTGCCGCAGGAGGTGGACGCCCTCTTCGACAACCTGCGCGAGCTGAAGTCCGAGGGCCTGACCGTCATCTTCATCTCCCACAAGCTGGGAGAGGTCCTGAAGGTCGCCGACGACATCACCGTCATCCGGCGCGGCACCACGGTCGGCACCGCCGACCCGAAGACCGCCACCACCAAGCAGCTCGCCGAGCTGATGGTCGGCAGCGAGCTGCCCTCGCCGGAGACCCGCGAGTCCACCGTCACCGACGTGCCGATGCTGAAGGTCTCCGACCTGCGGCTCGCGGCCACGGACCCCGACGGCGTGGTCCGCGAGGTGCTCGCCGGCATCGACTTCACCATCCACAAGGGCGAGGTCCTGGGCATCGCCGGTGTCGAGGGCAACGGCCAGACGGAGCTGATCGAGGCCCTGATGGGCATGTCCCTGCCCGACGGTGGTGCGATCACCCTCGACGGCAAGGACATCTCGACCACACCGACCCGCAAGCGCCGCGAGGGCGGCATCGGGTACATCCCCGAGGACCGGCACCGGCACGGCCTGCTGCTGGAGTCCCCGCTGTGGGAGAACCGCATCCTGGGTCACGTCACCGAGGAGCCCAACTCCAAGCGCGGCGTCCTCGACCCGAAGGCGGCCCGCAAGGACACCGAGCGGATCGTGCGCGAGTACGACGTCCGCACCCCCGGCATCGAGGTCACGGCGGCCTCGCTCTCCGGCGGCAACCAGCAGAAGCTGATCGTCGGCCGCGAGATGAGCCACAACCCCAAGTTCCTGATCGCCGCCCACCCCACCCGCGGTGTGGACGTCGGCGCGCAGGCGCAGATCTGGGACGCGATCCGCGAGGCTCGCCGCGAGGGCCTGGCCGTCCTGCTGATCTCCGCCGACCTCGACGAGCTGATCGGCCTCTCGGACACCCTGCGGGTGATCTACCGCGGCCGTCTGGTCGCGGACGCCGACCCCGCGACCGTCACCCCGGAGGAGCTGGGCACCGCCATGACCGGCGCGGCCCGCGGCCACCTGGAAGCCACCGACACCACTTCCGCCGCCGATGGCGCCGCGCCGGAGGACGAGGCCCGATGACAAGCCCGAAGACTTTCGACAAGGACAAGCTGATCCTGGGGGCGGCCGGTCCGGTCCTCGCCCTGGTCAGCGCGTTCCTCCTGACCGCCGTGGTGCTGCTCGCCACCGGCGTCAACCCGATCGAGCCGATCCGCCTGATGGTGGAGAACGCCGGTTACGAGGATGTGCAGGTCCTCATCCTGAACCAGACGGGTACGTACTACCTGGCGGCCCTGGCCGTGGCCATCGGCTTCCGGATGAACCTGTTCAACATCGGTGTGGACGGCCAGTACCGCCTCGCCGCGATGCTCTCGGCCGTGGTCGGCGCCGCCGTCACCCTGCCGGGTCCGCTGCACATCCTGCTCATCGTGATCGTCGCCATGTGCGTCGGCGCCTTCTGGGCCGGTATCGCGGGCATCCTGAAGGCCAAGCGCGGGGTCAGCGAGGTCGTCTCGACGATCATGCTGAACGCCATCGCGACCAGCCTGATCGCCTGGCTGCTGCTGCCCGACAACTTCGGCGTGCAGATCGAGGGCTCCAACGACCTCACCACCGGTGAGATCGCCGAGTCCGGCTGGTTCCCCGGCGTGAGCATGGGCGACTCCGGCGAGATCTACGGCTTCACCTTCGTGGCCTTCGCCCTCGGCGTCGTCTACTGGTTCGTCCTCAACCGCACCCGCTTCGGCTTCGACCTGCGCGCCACCGGCGCCAGCGAGTCCGCCGCGCAGGCCTCCGGTGTGGATGCCAAGAAGATGATCCTCACCTCGATGCTGATCTCGGGTGCGGTGGCCGGTCTGGCCGGTATGCCCACCCTGCTCGGCGACACCCACACGTACAGCCTGTCCTTCCCGGCGGGCGTGGGCTTCACCGGCATCACGATCGCCCTGCTCGGCCGGAACCACCCGGTCGGCATCTTCTTCGCGGCCCTGCTGATCGCCTTCCTCGACAAGGCGTCGGCCTCCCTGGACCAGTACGGGTACGCCAAGGAGATCGCCACGATCATGAAGGGCCTGATCGTGATCGCGGTCGTCGTGTCCTACGAACTCGTCCGCCGGTACGGCATCCGCCGACAGCAGCAGAAGGTCGGCGAGGAGCTGGCCGCCGGCCACGCGATGAAGACCGAGAAGGAGGCCGCGGCGTGAGCACCAGCACCGTTTCGGCGACCAGCGGCGCGCCCAAGAAGGACGCCGGCCGCAAGAAGCTCACCCTGCCCTGGATCCTCCTGATCATCGCGGGCGCCCTCGCCCTGGTCTCGGTGGTCCGGCTGATCAGCGGCGCCGACGACCTGACCTCCGTCGGTCAGGTCTCCGGTGCCCTCCAGCTCGCCGTGCCGATCGGCCTGGCCGGTCTCGGTGGCCTCTGGGCCGAGCGCGCGGGCGTGGTCAACATCGGCCTCGAAGGCATGATGGTCCTCGGCACCTGGTTCGGTGCCTGGGCCGGCTACCAGTGGGGTCCGTGGACCGGTGTCGTCCTCGGCATCGTCGGCGGCGCCCTCGGCGGCCTGCTGCACGCGATCATCACGGTCACCTTCAACGTGAACCACATCGTGTCCGGTGTCGCGGTCAACATCCTCGCCATCGGCATGACGCAGTACCTGTCGAACTACACCTTCAACGAGGCCCCCGGCGGCTCCTCGAAGCAGTCCCCGCGCATCGACCCGATCACGGACATCACGATCCCGGGGTTGTCGGACGGGTTGGCGGACCTCCAGGCCAAGCACTGGTTCTTCGTCTCCGACCTCGCGGGCGTCCTCGGCGGCCTGATCACCAACCTGTCGCTGCTGACGGTCGTGGCCCTGCTGCTGATCCCCGGCTCGATCTACGTGCTCTGGCACACGGCCTTCGGCCTGCGCCTGCGCTCCTGCGGTGAGAACCCGGTGGCCGCCGAGTCCCTCGGCGTGAACGTGTACAAGTACAAGTACATCGCCGTGGTCATCTCCGGCGCCCTGGCCGGCCTCGGCGGCGCCTTCCTGGCGATCGTCTCCACCGGCATCTACCAGGAGGGCCAGACCGGCGGCCGCGGTTACATCGGTCTCGCCGCGATGATCTTCGGAAACTGGATGCCGGGCGGCATGGCCCTCGGCGCCGGCCTCTTCGGCTTCACCGACAGCCTCAAGCTGCGCGGCGGTGCCGAGAACGTCCACGCCATGCTGCTGCTGATCGCCCTGCTCCTGGTCATCGCCCTGGCCTGGCAGCTGTACAAGAAGAAGTACACGGCGGCGGTCATCTCCGGTGCCTGCGCCGCCGGCCTCTTCGTCTGGTACGCCCTCACCGACGAGGTCCCGAGCCAGTTCGTGGACGCCGCCCCGTACGTCACGACCCTGCTGGTCCTGGCGCTCTCGGCGCAGCGGCTCCGGATGCCCAAGGCGGACGGCCTGCCGTACCGGAAGGGCCAGGGCAAGTGACGGCGTCCGCCGAGCCGGCCATCGGCTGGGAGGCCCTCCGGGACCTGGCCCGGGACGCGATGTCCCGCGCCTACGCCCCGTACTCGGGCTTCCCGGTCGGCGTGGCCGCCCTCGTGGACGACGGCCGCACGGTCACCGGCTGCAACGTGGAAAACGCGAGCTACGGACTGGGCCTGTGCGCCGAGTGCGGACTGGTCTCGCAGCTCCAGGCCACCGGTGGCGGCCGTCTGACGCACTTCACCTGTGTGGACGGCAAGGGTCAGATCCTGGTCCCGTGCGGCCGCTGCCGCCAGTTGCTCTACGAGTTCGGCGGGCCCGCCCTGCTGGTGGAGACCCCCGACGGGGTGCTGCCGCTCTCGGCGATGCTGCCCCAGGCCTTCGGGCCGGACCATCTGAGAAAGCCGTAAGAGGACGGCCCTCCGCCCCCTGCCGGGCGGGGGGCCGTCGCACTTCCCCGCAGTACCGTTGACACCCCTCTCTATGCGCGTAGAAGGAAGTACCTCCATGGACGTCATCTCCGTCATCCGTACCAAGCGCGACCGCGGCGAGCTGAGCCCCGAGCAGATCGACTGGGTCATCGACGCCTACACCCGTGGCGTGGTCGCCGACGAGCAGATGTCCGCCCTGGCCATGGCCATCCTGCTCAACGGCATGAACCGGGCCGAGATCGCCCGCTGGACCGCCGCGATGATCGCCAGCGGCGAGCGGATGAACTTCGACTCCCTCTCTCGCCCCACCGCCGACAAGCACTCCACCGGCGGCGTCGGCGACAAGATCACCCTGCCCCTGGCCCCGCTCGTCGCCGCCTGCGGCGCCGCCGTACCGCAGCTCTCCGGCCGCGGTCTCGGCCACACCGGCGGCACCCTCGACAAGCTGGAGTCCATCCCCGGCTGGCGCGCCCTCCTCTCCAACGAGGAGATGCTGCACGTCCTCGACACCACCGGCGCCGTCATCTGCGCCGCGGGCGACGGCCTGGCCCCCGCCGACAAGAAGCTGTACGCCCTCCGCGACGTCACCGGCACCGTCGAGGCCATCCCGCTGATCGCCTCCTCGATCATGTCCAAGAAGATCGCCGAGGGCACCGGCTCGCTGGTCCTCGACGTGAAGGTCGGCACCGGCGCCTTCATGAAGAACATCGACGACGCCCGCGAGCTGGCCCGCACCATGGTCGGCCTCGGCACCGACTCCGGCGTCAAGACGGTGGCCCTGCTCACCGACATGTCCACCCCGCTCGGCCTGACCGCGGGCAACGCCCTGGAGATCCGCGAGTCCGTCGAGGTCCTCGCGGGCGGCGGCCCGGCCGACGTGGTCGAGCTGACCATCGCCCTCGCCCAGGAGATGCTGGACGCCGCCGGCATCAAGGACGCCGACCCGGCCAAGGCCCTCGCGGACGGCTCAGCGATGGACGTGTGGCGCCGGATGATCTCCGCGCAGGGCGGCGACCCGGACGCCGCGCTGCCGGTCGCCCGCGAGCAGCACGTCGTCACCGCCTCCGCCTCCGGCGTCCTGACCCGCCTCGACGCCTACGCCGTCGGCGTCGGCGCCTGGCGCCTCGGCGCGGGCCGCGCCCGCAAGGAGGACCCGGTGCAGGCGGGCGCCGGCATCGAACTCCACGCCAAGCCCGGCGACACGGTCACCGCGGGCCAGCCCCTGATGACCCTGCACACCGACACCCCCGAGAAGTTCGACTACGCCCTGGCCTCCCTGGAGGGCTCCTACGACGTGGCCCCCGCGGGCACGGACTTCACCCCGTCCCCGATCGTCCTGGACCGCATCGCGTAACCGCCCCGACGGACCAGGCACCCCCCGGTCAGGGCTGCGCTCAATCGCCGCGCGGGCTTGATCGGGGCTGGTGTGGTCGTCCGGCCCCCGGTCAGGGTTGCGCTCGATCGCCGCGCGGGCTTGATGGGTGGGCCGGGCCGGTCGTTCGGCTTCGGGTCAACGATGCGCTCGATCGCCGCGCGGGCTTGATGGGGGCTGGTGTGGTCGTCCGGCCCCCCGTCACTGCTGCGGTCAAACGCCGCGCGGGGTTGATGGGTGGGCTTCGGCTCGTGGGACCGGCTCTGGCGAGGGGCGGTTCCGCAGCGGGTCCCCTCAAGGGGGCACCCACCCGGCCCCGCCGGCGTTCGAGGCGGTCTCGGAGCCGCGCCTGACGGCCGGCCGGGGGCACCAAGGGGCGGTGGCCCGGGCCCGGGGCCGCAGGCGCCCGGTTCAGGGAAGGGGCGGGGTGGGGGAGAGGCCCCGAACCCTGCCCCACGGGAACCGATGAGTTCCGCCCCTCTCCACGGTCCCCCACACATGGACCCTCACCCGGCCCCCGAGCCCACACCCCCCGAACCGCGGAAGCCCTGGAAACCGCAGGAACCCCCGGAACCCGGGGAACCCCGGCCCCACGACGTCGCCTCCCTCACGACCCCCACCCTCTCGGACCTGGACGCCCTGGCCCGCCTGGCCCTGGAGGCCGCCCGCGAGGGCACCCGGCTCCGCCTGTCGAACGCCGGCCCGGCCCTCCGCGCCCTCCTGGACCTGACCGGTCTAGCCGAGCCGCTCGGGCAGACCGAAGAGCGGGAACCACCGCTCGGTGTCGAGGAAGGCGTTGAGCCCGGTGATCTTCCCGCCTGAGATCTCCAGCACCTGGAGGGCCCACGGCTCGTGCCCCTCGCCGTCCGCCGCGGGCCGGTACTGCCCGAAGGCGGGCAGCCCGTTCGCGACCGTCGGCACCAGCCGGGAGCCCTTGCAGCCGATGCCCTGCACGAGGTGCCAGGCGGCGATGTCGGCGGGGCCCCGGAGCCACAGGTCGAAGGGCGGCATGGACAGCACGGCGTCCTCGTGGAGCAGGCTGGTCAGCTGCTCGATGTCGTAGCCCTCGAAGGCGGTCAGGTAGCGCTCCAGCAGCTTGCGCTGCTCCTCGTCCAGCGGGTCCGCGGCCTCGCTCGCGCGCAGGTCGCGGGCGGCCAGGGTGGCGCGGGCCCGCTGGAGGGCGCTGTTCACCGAGGCCGTGGTGGTGCCCAGCAGCTCGGCGACCTCGTCGGCCTTCCAGGCGAGCACCTCGCGCAGGATCAGTACCGCCCGCTGCCGGGACGGCAGGTGCTGGAGGGCCGCCACGAAGGCCAGCCGCACCGATTCCTTGGCGAGGGCCAGCTCGGCCGGGTCGGCGGTCTGCGGCAGGACCCGTGCGTCGGGGACCGGCTCCAGCCAGGTCACCTCGGGCCGGGTGTTCAGGATCGCGGAGGACTGCGCCTGCGGCGCGGTCAGGTCCATGGGGCGGGCCCGCTTGTTCCCGGCGTTCAGCAGGTCGAGGCAGACGTTCGTGGCGATCCGGTACAGCCAGGAGCGCAGGCTCGACCGCCCTTCGAAGGTGGCGTGACCGCGCCAGGCCCGGATGCAGGTCTCCTGCACCGCGTCCTCCGCGTCGAAGGAGGATCCCAGCATCCGGTAGCAGTACCCGGTCAGCTCCACCCGGTACCGCTCCAGCGCCTCGTCCAGCTCCGGACCGGCCACCGCTGCCTTGCTCATCGCCCTCGCCCCCTGCGTGTCCCGACTCCCTTCGGAAACTACCCCAGGGGTCCGACAACGGCAGCGCGGAGCGGACCGGGAGCGGCCCGGGAGCAGCACGGAGCGGTCCGGGAAACGGTACGGGCCGGCCCCGCCGGGCCCCGTGACCCCGGCCGGACCGGCCCGCACCGCGAGGGCGCCGCGCCGGCGCCTCCCGTCAGGTCCCCGGCTTGCGGCCGTAGACGAAGACGTCGTCGCCGTTCTTCAGGAGGTTCCAGTACGCCTTCGCGTCCGCGGGCGTCATGTTCACGCAGCCGCCGGAGCCCGGCGGGTTCCACATGCTCTTGGTGACGGAGTGGAAGGCCTGCCCGCCGTCGAAGAACTGCGAGTACGGCATCCACACCCGGTAGATCGACGACCAGTGGTTGATGTTCCGGTGGTAGATCTTCCTGGCGCCGGTCCGGGTCTCCGTGCCGTCCTTGCCGGTGCGGACCGGCACCGGCCCGTACTTCAGGGTCGCGCCGTCCTGGATCCAGCTGAGCTGCCGGGTGAGGTCCACGCACGCGATGCGGCCCTTGTTCACCGGGCACTTGCCGGCCTTGTTCGGGGTCTTCCCCGCGGCCTTCTGCTCCAGCATCGTGTTCATCGTCCGCCAGGTCACGATCCCCGCGTACCCGACGGTCGGCGTGATCCCGTGCTTGGCCTGGAACGCCTTGGTCGCCTGACAGTCCGCCGCGGACTGCACGCCGTCCACCGGGCGGCCCAGGAACTTCTCCACCTGCCGCTGGTACGGGCCCGTCGTCAGGTTGCAGGACGCGGCCTGTGCCGGAGCCGCGGTCACCGCCATGGTCAGCGGCAGCGCCAGCGCCGTCGCGGAGCCCACGGCCACCGCCCGCAGCCGGTTCCGGCGCCCCGTCCCCTCTACCTTGCCGCGTATCGCGCTCATCGCGCCCATCTCGTCCTCCCCTCCCGGGCCCGCACCGGGCCCTCGCAGGGGAGACGCGCGACGGCCCGGGACAGTTGCGCCCCGGGCCGCCCCGCCGATAACGGACCGGCCACGATCCGGCCGGCCCCGCCGCCCGCCCGTCAGCGGGCCGCCGCCGCGCCCGCGAGGAGCCGCTCGGCGCGCGCCACCCGGGTCCCGTACAGGGTGATCGAGACGACGCCCAGCACCGCGGTCAGACCCAGCGCCACGGCCGCGTCCCAACCACCGGCGTGGTACGCCACCGCGCCCAACGTGCCGCCCGCGCTGCTGCCCAGGTAGTAGGCCGACTGGTAGAGCGCCGAAGCCTGCGCCCGGCCCGTCTTCGCGGTCCGGCTCACCGCCGCGGACGCCACCGCGTGCCCGGCGAAGAAGCCCGCCGTGATCAGGACCAGGCCCGCCAGGACCAGCCCCAGCCGGTCCGACAGCGACAGCAGCAGACCCGCCGCCGTGGTCGTCACGGCCAGGTACAGGGCCCCCCGACGGCCCGCCCGGGCCACCAACTGCCCGGCCGCGGCCGAGGAGGCGGTCCCGACCAGGTACACCAGGAACACCGAGCCGATCACGCCCTGCCCCAGCCCGAACGGGGCCTCCGCCAGCCGGTACCCGATCACCGTGTACACGGCCCCGAACACCGTCATGAACAGCGCCCCGATCCCGTACAGGCGCAGCAGCAGCGGGTTCCGGAGGTGACCGGCCACGGTCCGGCCCACCGCACGGGGCCGGAGCGAGGCCGGACGGAAGAACCGGGCGCGGGGCAGCAGCACCCGGAAGGCCACCGCGCACAGCAGCGCCAGCACGCCCACGGCCGCCAGCCCGGCCCGCCAACCGCCCAGTTCGGCGGCCCAGCCGGTGACCAGCCGGCCGCTCATCCCGCCGATGGAGTTGCCCGCCACGAACAGCCCGATCGCCCCGACCAGGGCCTTCGGCCGGACCTCCTCCGCGAGGTGGGCCATCGCCGAGGCCGGGATGCCCGCGATCGCCGCGCCCTGCACCGCGCGCAGCGCGACCAGGCTCTCCACGTTCGGGGCGAACGGCACCAGCAGGCCGACGGCCACCGCCACCGCGAGGGACCAGGTCATCATCCGGGTCCGGCCCACGCGCTCCGACAGGGCGCTGAGCGGCAGGACGAAGAGGGCGAGGGCCCCGGTCGCCGCCGAGACGGTCCAGCTGGCCTGACCGGCCGTCACCCCGAAACCGGCCGAGATCGCCGGGAGCAGGGCCTGGGTGGAGTACAGCAGCGCGAAGGTGGCGAGTCCGGCGGCGAAGAGCGCGAGGCTCATCCGGCGGTAGCCGGGGCGGCCGGGTGCGAGGGGTTCGGGGTCTTCCGGGGACGGCGGCACGGAGGCACCCGCGGTGACGGGTGCCCCGGTATGAGCGGGAGTCATGCCTCGAAACTAGGCTCCTCTTCTTCATGCGTCCAATGCGTTGAATCGCGATAATCGATGCACTGACGTATGAGCAATGGCCAGAGGGGTGCCTGTCATTGACTGGTAACGAAGAAGACATGGCCGTGACAACGGCCCTGGCCCCGCGGCTGGCCTGGTTCGCCGCCGTGGCCCGGCACGAGCACGTCACGCGGGCCGCCCAGGAGCTGGGCGTCCCGCAGCCCACGCTGTCCCGGGCGATCGCCCGGCTCGAAGCGGAGTTGGGCGTCTCCCTGTTCGCCCGGCACGGTCGCGCCCTCACCCTGACGCCGGCCGGCCGCACCTTCCTGGCCCCGGTGGAACGGGCCCTCGTCGAAGTGGGCCGGGCCGCCGAGTCCGTCCGGGCCGACGCCGACCCCGCCGCGGGCAAGGTGGCCTTCGGCTTCCTGCACACCCTCGGCTCGGAGACGGTGCCCGGCCTGATCCGGGCCTTCCGGGTGGACCATCCCGGGGTCCGCTTCTCCCTGGTGCAGAACTACGGCGAGGCCATGCTGGAGCGGCTCCGCGCCGGCGAGCTCGACCTCTGCCTGACCTCCCCGGTCCCCGAGGTCCCCGGACTGGTCGCCCGACGGCTGGACGAGCAGCGGCTGCGGCTCGTGGTCCCCGAGGACCACCGGCTCGCCGGCCGCAAGCGGATCCGGCTGGCCGAGGCCGCCGAGGAGACCTTCGTGACCCTGGAGCCCGGCTACGGGCTGCGCCGCATCACCGACGACCTGTGCGCCGAGGCCGGCTTCACCCCGAAGGTGGCCTTCGAGGGCGAGGAGGCCGAGACCCTGCGCGGACTGGTCGCGGCCGGGCTCGGCGTGGCCCTGCTGCCCCCACCGGCGGTGGCCCGCCCCGGCGTGGTCGAACTGACCGTGACCGCCCCGAGGGCCGTCCGCGAGATCGGCGTCGCCTGGCTCGACGGCCACCCCGACACGCCTCCCGTGGCCGCCTTCAAGAAGTTCCTCCTCTCCCGCCGGGGCAACCTCCTCCCGGAACCGTGACCGGGATCCGGCCCCGCCCGCGAGCGAGGCGGTCGTGGAGCCGCACGCGCCCGGGACGGGAACAAGGGCACGCCTCGCCAGGGGGTACCTCAACCGCTTCCGCGCCGCCCCGGCGGCCGTCCCCCCTCCGGCCGGCCCCCCGCCACCTTGCCGCCCTTCCCCCGCCCCGCTCCCGCCCGTTCCGCGGCGGCCGGAGCCGGTGCCGGGGCCGAGTCGGCGGCCGGGGCCGAGTCCGTCGTGACTCCCCCCGAGGCCGCGCCGGCCAGCCACCCCGCCTGGAACCGGCTCCGCGCCCCCACCGCCCGCATGATCTCCGCGATGTGCCGCTGACAGGTCCGCTCCGACATGCCGAGCCGCCGCGCGATCACCTTGTCCTCGACCCCGTCCGCGAGCAGCCGCACGATCGTCTGGCGCAGCTCGTCGGAGATGGTGCGGGCCAGGTCGGGGCCGACCGTCACGGGGAAGGGCTCGGCCCCGGCCCAGGAGCGTTCGAAGGCGGCGGTCATGAACTCCACCACGCTCGGCTCCCGCACCACCAGGGCCGCCCCGCTCAGCGGGGCCCCGTCGGGGCCGCGGGCCGCGATCAGTCCGGTCCGCCGGTCGAAGACGAGCATCCGCATCAGTCCGTCGCCGAGGGTCCGCACCTGCGCCCCGAGGGCCGTGACCCGTTCCACGTAGGCGGCGGTGGGCCGGTTGTAGCGGGCGGTGTGCTGGTAGACGGTCCGCATCCGGACCCCGCGGGCGAGCATGCACTCGTCCCGGCCGATGGCCTCCTCCAGGGTCTCCACGGCCCGGCCGCCACCGGGCTGCGAGGTCAGCAGTTCCTCCTGGCAGGACGCGGACAGCTCGGCGATCAGGGCGCGCACCGCCCCGAGGTCGGTGATCAGCTCCAGGTCCGCGGAACGGTCCCGGGCCCGCTGCGCCGCCCCCGCCTCGTAGGCCGGGGCGAAGGACTCCAACAGCAGCCGGGTCCGGTCCATCTCCTCCTGGGCCCGCCGCACCCGCTCGGCGAGCGGCGCCAGCGCCCCGGCGGCCGCCGCCCGAGGCTCCACCGCGGCCCACCGCGCCACGGCCGCGTCCCCGCCGCCCCCACCGTCCGCGCCCACTCCGCCGGTGCGGGCACCGGCGCCGTCGGCCCCGTCCGGGACCCGCCGCAGCAGTCCCGCCCCGACCAGCTCCGCGAGGGCCTCCCCGATCTCCACGACCCCGACACCGCCGGAATCCACGGCGGTCCCCTCACCGCCACCCTCGCCGGGCGAGGTGTCGGTGCCGGCGCCGGCGCAGGCATCGGCCCCGGGGTCGGCCGCCGGGCCCAGGGCCGTCACCGCCTCCGCGGCCGTGAACGCGTACCGGTCGGCCGCGAACGCGTACAGACGACGGGCCGCCGGGCTCACGAGATCGTCTGGCATGGGGATATTCGTCCCGGTCTCACCCTGTTCGTAAACCCCTCGGGTTCCCGCCGAACACGATCCGGCCAGGTTCCGCCCGGTACGGACCAATGCTCCCGGCGGCAGAGTGGCGGTACGGCGTGAGGGGGGAACGCGGCGAGGCAGAGGGGGACGGCGCGGGTCGGGGGAGGCCCGTGGCGGTCCTGTCGAGTCCGCGTCCGGCCGTAGGGCGGCGACCCGCGCCACGGGTGCGCACGCCCTGGTGGTCGCGCCGGACCGGCGGTGCCTCCGTCCGTGAGGGGGCGGTACGGCGGCCCCGCGCGGACCGGCGCGACCACCACCGATCCACGACCCCGGATCCGCGCCCGCCGTCCCGATCCCGCCCCGCGCTCCACCGGGCAGGCCCCGCGAACCCGGCCCCACCACTCCGGCCGCGCCGCCCCCTTCCCGATCCCTCTCGCCCACCATCCCACCCCGTCCCCTCCCTCGGCTCGCTCAGCCCCGGAGCGACCGCCCGAAGCCGGAGGCCAGCGGCATTCGCAGGCCGAGCGGGGGCGGAGCGGCCAGGGCGTCCGTCACCGGCCGCGAGTACCGTCCGGAGAAGAGGGAGCCGAGGACGAAGTCCATGGCCAGCGCGACGACTTCGGTGCGGTGCTCCCGCAGGGAGTGGCCGTCCGAATGAACCTCGAAGCGGCAGGTGGCGCGGTTCGCCTTCTTCGCGCGCGCGGCGAGCCGGAAGGACAACTCGGGGTCGCAGCGCGCGTCGTTGGTGCCGTGGACGATCAACACCTGGCGTCCGGAGAGCTGCTTCACCGGTTCGGGGGAGTCGGTCGGAGAGGCTTCGGGGAGGCACGGGGCCACGCACAGAACGGAGTTGACCGCGGAGTGCCCCGCCCCGCGCAGCGCCTCCAGTCCCCCCGCCCCGAATCCGGCGAGGCAGACCGGTACGTCCCCGTAGCGGCGCACCGCCTCGTCCGCCGCCTCGTGCGCGGAGCCTTCGAGCACCGTGTGCGCGACCAACCCCTCCTCCGCGCCCGCCCGGGCCAGTGCCCGGCTCAGGGACCGGACCGCACCCGGTGGGAACCGGGACCTTCCGGGCAGTAACAGGACCACTCCGCTGACCACCTGGGAACCGTTCGCGCGGGCCGCCCGCCCCAGGCGGGCCCCGCGCTCCGGGGGCGCATGCTGTGCCATGGCGAAACAGTCTCAGACCGTCAGGTGTACGCCACCCGTCCGCACGGTCACTGTTACGTATCGACCGCCCCGCCCCCACGGGCGCTCTACGCGCGTAGGCGCTAGAGTGCCGAGATGACGAGCGAGACCGCCAACCTGCCCAACCCGGACCAGATCCGCCGTGCCCCCAAGGTGCTCCTGCACGACCACCTCGACGGTGGCCTGCGTCCCGGGACGATCATCGAGCTGGCCCGCGAGGTCGGCTACGACAAGCTTCCCGAGACCGACGCCGACAAGCTGGGCGTCTGGTTCCGCGACGCGGCCGACTCCGGCTCCCTGCCGCGCTACCTGGAGACGTTCGCGCACACCTGCGCCGTCATGCAGACCAAGGAGGCGCTGTTCCGCGTCGCCGCGGAGTGCGCCGAGGACCTGGCCGAGGACGGCGTGGTCTACGCCGAGATCCGTTACGCCCCCGAGCAGCACCTCGAAGCCGGTCTGACCCTCGAAGAGGTCGTCGAGGCCGTGAACGACGGCTTCCGCGAGGGTGAGCGCCGCGCCAAGGCCAACGGCCACCGGATCCGCATCGGCGCGCTGCTGACCGCGATGCGCCACGCCGCCCGCGCTCTGGAGATCGCCGAGCTGGCCAACCGCTACCGGGACAACGGCGTCGTCGGCTTCGACATCGCCGGTGCCGAGGCCGGGTTCCCCCCCACCCGCCACCTGGACGCCTTCGAGTACCTGAAGCGCGAGAACAACCACTTCACCATCCACGCGGGCGAGGCCTTCGGTCTGCCGTCGATCTGGCAGGCGCTCCAGTGGTGCGGCGCCGACCGCCTGGGTCACGGCGTGAAGATCATCGACGACATCCAGGTCGCCGAGGACGGTTCCGTCACCCTGGGCCGGCTGGCCTCCTACGTGCGGGACAAGCGCGTCCCCCTGGAGATGTGCCCCACCTCCAACCTGCAGACCGGTGCCGCCGCCTCGTACGCCGAGCACCCCATCGGTCTGCTGCGCAAGCTGCACTTCCGGCTCACCGTGAACACGGACAACCGCCTGATGAGCGGCACCAGCATGACCCGCGAGTTCGAGCACCTGGTCGACACCTTCGGCTACTCGCTCGACGACATGCAGTGGTTCACGGTCAACGCGATGAAGTCCGCGTTCATTCCTTTCGATGAACGATTGGCGATGATCAACGACGTCATCAAGCCCGGTTATGCCGAGCTGAAGTCGGAGTGGCTGTTCCGCCAGACCGCTTCCACCAGCGGTTCTGTCTCCGCGTAGGCCAGAGCATCGCTGTCCGAAAGCGCCCGGGAGGATCAACTCCCGGGCGCTTTCTCATATCAAAGGATGTTTGCGGTGACGGGTTTGGCATGGCTAGCTTGCGGAGCCGCTCAATTCCCCGTCGCAAGGACGAGATTTCATGAAGCAGTCAGCTGCCAAGACCCTCGGTGTCGCCGCCCTCGGTGCCGCCTTCGCCGCTGCCGCCGCGGGCTCCGCCTCCGCGATGCCCGCCGTGGGTGTCGCCGACGCCCTCAGCACCGTCACGGGCGTGGCCAACGCCGCCCCGGTCGCGGACACCCTCGGCAAGGTCACCAACCACTCGGCCGACCAGGGCCAGAGCGAGTCCGCCGACCCGCTGGCCGGTGCCACGGGCCTGCTCGGCGGCCTGCCGCTCCAGGGTGGCCTGCCGCTCGGCGGCTGATTCCTGACGCGAACGCGTGCACGGTGGGCGCACACCCTTCTGAAGGGGTGTGCGCCTCCCTGCGCGCTGTGCCAGGATCGCCGCGAGCTTCCGGCCGTCAACCGCCGGGAGGAATACGGGCTATGAGGTTCTGACGACCATGCACGTGAAGGCACGAGGGGCCGCCGCGCTCCTGACCGTCCCCGCCCTGCTGCTCGCCGCGGGCTGCTCCGGAACCCCGGAGGACGGCGACCACCGGGGCGAGGGCAAGAGCTCCGGCCGCCCCTCCGCCACGGGATCCCCGACCGCGGGCACCCCCGGCACTCCGACGGGCGGTTCCCCCTCCGGCGCGCCCACCACCGCGGCCGGCAGCCTGCTCGCGCGCGCGGCGCTGGCCCAGGGCGACCTGGACGGCTACCAGATCTCCGCCCAGGGCAAGGACCCCTCGGCCCCCGACGGTCAGCCCCAGGCCGACCGCGCCGCCTGCCAGCCGCTCGCCGACATCATGGGCGACAAGCCCGACCCCGCGGCCCGCGAGACCGTCAACCGGGGCATCGGCTCCCGCACCAAGCTGGGCCTGGCCGTGTCCGCCTCCCTCAGCTCCTACACGGAAGCCGGGGCGGAGAACCTGGTCTCCGGACTCCGTCGGGCGCTCGCCTCCTGCGCCTCCGGCTTCT
Source organism: Streptomyces sp. NPDC097619 (assembly GCF_040302735.1). Taxonomy (NCBI): domain Bacteria; kingdom Bacillati; phylum Actinomycetota; class Actinomycetes; order Kitasatosporales; family Streptomycetaceae; genus Streptomyces; species Streptomyces sp. NPDC097619. The sequence continues at coordinate 52,244 of NZ_JBEOSD010000023.1, forward strand.
CCGCCACGGTCGAGAAGCAGACCGGCACCTATCGGGACGTGAAGGCGGTGCCCTACCGGACCGCCGGGGACGACACCGTCAGTTGGAACGTCACCGCCTCCGCCGCCGGGGTGTCGGCCCCCGTGCACCTGCTCGTCGTCCGCGAGGGGAGCACCGTCATCCGGATGATGGCGCTCAACGTGGCCTCCCAGGACCGGGCCGAAGTGCCCCGGGAACTCCCCGAAAAGCAGCTGGAGAAACTCGCCGCGGCGCAGCGGGAGGGCTGAGCGGGAAACGCGCGCCGATTACCAGGCGGCCTTGGCGGTCCGGTCCTCGGGGAGCAGCACCCACAGCGCGAGGTAGATCAGGAACTGGGGCCCCGGCAGCAGGCACGAGACCAGGAAGATGATCCGCATCATCTTGGCGGATATGCCGAAACGGCGCGCCAGCCCGGCGCAGACTCCGCCGATCATTCGTCCGTCACGGGGGCGAGTAAGGGCGGCCATGGGATTCTCCTTCGTCGGATCGCTTTCTGCGATGACTCAATAATCCCGGGGCACCGCGGAAAGGGCCTCGCTCCAGGGGGCGATACCGACCCTGGAAATTCTCGGGGTCGGCCCCTGAGACTCCACCCCGGGTACCGGCACCGCCCGAGCTCCTCGGCGCAGCCGCGCCCGCACCGCCGGCACCACCGCGAGGTGCGCCAACGCGACCCCGGCGGTGTTGAGCAGCAGCGAGTCCACGTCCGTCACCTGTCCCGGTATCCCGCTCTGCAACATCTCGATGGCCAGGGAGACCAGGGCGCCGGTGGCGGTGGTCCGGGCCAGCGAGGCCAGTGGAGAACCGTTCAGCCGCCCGCCCGCCAGTGGCATCAGCACGCCCAGCGGGGCCAGCAGGACCAGGGCGGAACCGAGACGGCGGGCCGCCTCCAACGGTCCTTGCGCCAGGTCGTCCCGGATCCCCTCCAGCGGGGTGAGGTTGGCGGGGGCGGCCCAGGGCACGTCCAGGGGCCGCAGGGTGAACCAGCCGACCAGTGCGAGGTGCGCGAGGAGCAGGAGGCCGCTCAGGGCCCGGAGCCGGAGGGCGGCGGTGCCGCCCACGTCATGACGCTGTTGCACACCCCCAGGGACGCCCCGCCCGGTGGCCGCGGTTCCGCCCCCGTATGTGACGACCGTCCCCTCCCGCCCCGAGCCCGGCCCCGACGCGCGGAACCCCGCCGCGAGGAAGGCGCGACGGGGTTCCGGGTCGATCGGCGCTCCGGCGGGGGAGCGCGGTGGGGAGAACGGCGGGCGGTGGGCCGACCGGTCGCCCGTGGTGGAGCGGGCACCTCAGCCGGTGGCGAAGAGCACGGCCAGCAGGACCGCGCCCGCGACGGCCGGCGCAATGATCTCGTACGCCCAGCGCACCGCCGCCTCGCCCTGGGCGCCCGGGCGCCGGGTGGCCACGGCCCGCTCGTGGACCTCGGAGAGCTCGGCCACCTGCCGGTCCGCGTCCGAACGGCTGATCTCCTCGGTCTCGCCGGCCACCGGGGCCTCACCGGCGGCCTTCCGCTTGGCGTTCCTGCGCTGCGCGGACTTGCGCTGCCGCAGCGAGACCGGGATGGCCCACAGCTGGTAGGTGGCGTCCCCGGCCAGCGCCTCCACGGAGAACCGGGCCCGGACCACGTCCACGACGGCCCAGGGCAGTTCGATGGTCCGGAAGGGGTTGCGCACCCGCAGCCGGTCGTCGTTCGCGAACACGGCGGGGCGCAGGGTGTAGGCCACGATCAGCGGGGCCAGGGTCAGGGCCGCGGCCAGTGCGATCCAGGGGGTGCGCCCGGAGCCGCGGACGACGGCGTCCCCGCAGATCCACAGCAGCAGGGCGAGCAGCAGCCCGCCGCTCACCAGGGACGCGGTGGAGCGGTAGACCCGGTCCGCGTAGGTGGGCTCGCTGGGCTGGTCAGGGCTCGTCATGCGGTCGATTCTGCCTCACGGCCCCCCGCCGGACGAGGCGGGTCCGCCGCGGGCCGCGAGCGGTTCCCCGCGGCCCGCCGGGTGCTTCCCGGGCGGGAGGCCCGGTCGGCGCTCGGCCCGCCCCCGGCCCGTCGGCGCTCGGCCCCGCCCCGGCCGGCCGGGGATCCGCCCCCGATCCGCGCGCGGTCCGGTTCCGCCGATCCGGGCTCCGCCGTTCTCCGCTCCGCCGCTCGCGGCGCGGTCGCTCCGCTGCCGGCGCGGCCGCTCCGCTCAGAGCTCGCCGCGCCTCCGGCGGTGCGCCACGCTCGCGCCGAGCGCGCCGAAGACGGCGATGAGCCCGGCCCCGGCGAGCAGGGTGGTGGAGTCGTCGGTGTCCTGGGAGGCCAGTCGCTCCTCGCCCTCCGTCCCGCCGGTGTCGCCGCCCAGCCGGGCCGGGCCGGCGTACGCGACGGGCTCCAGGCGCAGGTCCACCGAGGCGGGACTCGAGTCCCATCCCGAATCCGCGGTCCGCGCGGCACCGGCGGCCGCGGCCCCCGTGCCGGCGGCTCCGACGCCCGAGGTGGCGGCCCCCGTGGCCCCGGCGACCGTCCCCGTGTGCACGACCCCGGTCACGGCCCCGTGCCCGGCGGTGCCGGACGGGCGGGCCGACGAGCCGGCGGCGAAGACCGTGCCGGCCGCGGGGGCCAGCAGGACCCCGGCCAGGACGGCGGCGGTGAGGGAGGCACCGAGGGCGGGACGCATCACTGCTCCTGAGGACAGCGCCCCGGTACGGGGCGGCGGGACGGGACGGTGGGACCGGGCCGGAAGCTCCGGTCCGGGCGGTGGATACGGATCACAATCTAGTGATCTTGTACGACCGCCGGATGCGCGCCGCGTCACAGCCATGTCACAGCCCCTCCCACCCGCTCGGTCGCCCCGCCCGTCGCCGCCGGCGCCGCACGGGCCCCGTCGCCCGCTCTCCCGCCCGTCGGCGGTCGCACCGCTCCGCCTGCCCCCGCGTACCGGACGCATTCACCGGATGCATTCATTCCGCTTCCCTCCGTGGACCGTTCCGCTCTCCCGAACGCATCTCCGCTCATAGGGGCGCCTAGGGGGGTGACAGGCCGCTACGCGCGTAGATATGCTCATCTGGTGACCATGCCCACCACCCTCACCGCATTCGCTGACGTGACGACGTCCGACAGCGCGCTGCGCCGCTTCCTGCACGGGCTGCCCGGCGTCGACGCCGTCGGCCTGGAGGCGCGCGCGGCCGCGCTCGGCACCCGTTCGATCAAGACCACGGCCAAGGCGTACGCCATCGACCTGGCCATCTCGATGATCGACCTGACGACCCTCGAAGGAGCGGACACCCCGGGCAAGGTCCGGGCGCTCGCCGCCAAGGCCGTCCACCCCGACCCGACCGACCGCACCACCCCGATGACCGCCGCGGTCTGCGTCTACCCCGACATGGTGGCCACCGCGAAGGCCGCCCTGAACGGCGCCGACGTCAAGGTCGCCTCCGTGGCCACCGCCTTCCCGGCGGGCCGGGCGGCGCTGCCGGTCAAGCTGGCCGACACCCGTGACGCCGTGGCCGCCGGGGCCGACGAGATCGACATGGTCATCGACCGCGGGGCCTTCCTCGCGGGCCGCTACCTGGAGACCTACGAGCTGATCAAGGCCGTCAAGGAGGCGTGCGTCCGCGAGGACGGCACCGCGGCCCGGCTGAAGGTCATCTTCGAGACCGGCGAGCTGTCCACGTACGACAACATCCGCCGCGCCTCCTGGATCGGCATGATGGCCGGGGCGGACTTCATCAAGACCTCCACCGGCAAGGTCGGCGTCAACGCCACCCCCGCCAACACCCTGCTGATGCTGGAAGCCGTCCGCGACTTCAAGGCGCAGACGGGCATCCAGGTCGGCGTGAAGCCGGCCGGCGGCATCCGGACCACCAAGGACGCCGTCAAGTTCCTGGTCCTGGTCAACGAAACCGTGGGCGAGGACTGGCTGACCAACGAGTGGTTCCGCTTCGGCGCCTCCAGCCTGCTGAACGACCTGCTCATGCAGCGCCAGAAGCTGAGCACCGGCCGCTACTCCGGTCCTGACTACGTGACGGTGGACTGATCATCATGGCTTCCCTCTTCGAGTACGCACCGGCCCCCGAGTCCCGGTCCGTCGTCGACATCGCGCCCTCGTACGGCCTGTTCATCGACGGCGAGTTCACCGAGGCCGCGGACGGCAAGGTCTTCAAGACCGTCAGCCCCAGCAGCGAGGAAGTCCTCTCCGAGGTGGCCCGCGCGGGCGCCGAGGACGTGGACCGCGCCGTCCGGGCCGCCCGCCGCGCCTTCGAGAAGTGGTCCGCGCTGCCCGGCTCCGAGCGCGCCAAGTACCTCTTCCGGATCGCCCGGATCATCCAGGAGCGCAGCCGCGAGCTGGCCGTCCTGGAGACCCTGGACAACGGCAAGCCGATCAAGGAGACCCGCGACGCGGACCTCCCGCTGGTCGCCGCGCACTTCTTCTACTACGCGGGCTGGGCCGACAAGCTCGACCACGCCGGCTACGGCCCGGACCCCCGCCCCCTCGGCGTGGCCGGCCAGGTCATCCCGTGGAACTTCCCGCTGCTGATGCTGGCCTGGAAGATCGCTCCGGCGCTCGCCACCGGCAACACCGTGGTCCTCAAGCCCGCCGAGACCACCCCGCTGTCGGCGCTGTTCTTCGCCGACATCTGCCGCCAGGCGGGCCTGCCCAAGGGCGTCGTCAACATCCTCCCCGGCTACGGGGACGCGGGCGCCGCCCTGGTCGAGCACTCCGACGTGAACAAGGTCGCCTTCACCGGCTCCACCGCCGTCGGCAAGGCCATCGCGCGCCAGGTGGCCGGCACCGACAAGAAGGTCACGCTGGAGCTCGGCGGCAAGGGCGCCAACATCGTCTTCGACGACGCCCCCATCGACCAGACCGTCGAGGGCGTCGTCAACGGCATCTTCTTCAACCAGGGCCAGGTCTGCTGCGCGGGCTCCCGCCTGCTGGTCCAGGAGTCGATCCACGACGAGCTGCTGGACTCCCTCAAGCGCCGCCTCTCTACGCTGCGCCTGGGCGACCCGCTCGACAAGAACACCGACATCGGCGCCATCAACTCCGCCGAGCAGCTGGCCCGCATCACCGCCCTCGCCGACACCGGCGAGGCGGAGGGCGCCGAGCGCTGGTCCCCGGCCTGCGAGCTGCCCTCGGCCGGCTACTGGTTCGCGCCGACCCTCTTCACCCACGTCACCCAGGCCCACACCGTCGCCCGCGACGAGATCTTCGGCCCGGTCCTGTCGGTCCTCACCTTCCGCACCCCGGACGAGGCTGTCGCCAAGGCCAACAACAGCCAGTACGGCCTCTCCGCCGGCATCTGGACGGAGAAGGGCTCGCGCATCCTCGCGGTCGCCGGCAAGCTCCGCGCCGGCGTCGTCTGGGCCAACACCTTCAACAAGTTCGACCCGACCTCGCCCTTCGGCGGCTACAAGGAGTCGGGCTTCGGCCGCGAGGGCGGCCGCCACGGCCTGGAGGGCTACCTCGATGTCTGAGACGACCGCGCGTCTGAACGTCTTCAAGACCTACAAGCTGTACGTCGGGGGCAAGTTCCCCCGCTCCGAGAGCGGCCGGGTGTACGAGGTGACGGACTCCAAGGGCAAGTGGCTGGCGAACGCCCCGCTGTCCTCCCGCAAGGACGCCCGTGACGCCGTCGTCGCGGCCCGCAAGGCCTTCGGCGGCTGGTCCGGCGCGACCGCCTACAACCGCGGCCAGATCCTCTACCGCATCGCCGAGATGCTGGAGGGCCGCCGCGAGCAGTTCGTCCGCGAGGTCGGCGAGGCCGAGGGGCTGTCCAAGTCCAAGGCCGCCGCCGTCGTCGACGCCGCCATCGACCGCTGGGTCTGGTACGCGGGCTGGACGGACAAGATCGGGCAGGTCGTCGGCGGGGCCAACCCCGTCGCGGGCCCCTTCTTCAACCTCTCCACCCCGGAGCCCACCGGCGTCGTCACCGTCGTCGCCCCGCAGGGCTCCTCCTTCCTCGGCCTGATCTCGGTGATCGCCCCGGTCATCGCCACCGGCAACACCGCCGTGGTCATCGCCTCCGAGAAGGCCCCGCTGCCCGCGCTCTCCCTGGGCGAGGTGCTCGCCACCTCCGACCTCCCGGGCGGCGTGGTCAACATCCTGTCCGGCAAGGCCGCCGAGATGGGCCCCCACCTGGCCTCCCACCAGGACGTCAACGCGATCGACCTGGCCGGCGCGGACCCCGCCCTGGCCAAGGAGCTGGAGATCGCCGCGGCCGACAACCTCAAGCGCGTCCTGCGTCCACAGCCTGTGGACGACTGGACCGCCGCCCCCGGCACCCACCGCATGACCGCGTTCCTGGAGACCAAGACCGTCTGGCACCCCACCGGGTCGCTCGGCGCCTCCGGCTCCTCCTACTGAGCCCCGCCCCGGGGAGCCCCTCCGAAGGCCCCCAGGGCCCCTCAGCGCACGCCGCCGCCCCCGGCCGGACCCCCCGGCCGGGGGCGGCGGCGCACCGCCGTACGGGGCCGCTCAGCCCTCCGGCAGCTTCGGCAGCAGCGGAGCCACCAGCGACACCCCCGGCAGCTCCCCGACCTTCGCCCCCTTCGTCACGGTGTCCGTGACCAGGGTCGTGCTCACCGCCGGGAAGTCCGCCACCTTCGTGCCCACGCCGTTGTCCAACGGATCCACGCCCGTGTTCGCCAACGGATCCACCTGGAGGTTCTGCACCGGCCCCAGCGCGCCGCCCAGGGCGTGCGGCACGGAGATCTCCCCGGCCTGCGCCCCGCCCGCCGCGGCCGCCAGCGCCGCCCCCGCCATCGAAACCGTCAGGCCCGCGGCCCGCAGCGCGCGCCGCGCGCCGCCGGTACCGCCCGAAGCCGAATGACGTGCCATGGAATCCCACCTGCCTGCCGTAACCGGATGGGCACGAACAGTAGTTGCCGTGTGATGCTGAATACCAACGGGCCTTCCCGGGGGTCCCCTGGGCGGGTTAATGCCTCACACTGGTGTTCCGTGAGCTGTTCATCTCCCCTTCCCGCGCGCGTCGTCCTGCTGACGGGTCCCTCCGGTTCCGGCAAGTCCTCGCTCGCCGCCCGCAGCGGCCTGCCCGTGCTCCGCCTCGACGACTTCTACAAGGAGGCGGGCGACCCCACCCTCCCCGTCCTCGAAGGCAGCTCCGCCACCGACTGGGACTCCCCGCTCTCCTGGGACGCCGACACCGCCGTGGCCGCCGTCGCCGAGCTGTGCCGCACCGGCCGCACCGACGTCCCCGTCTACGAGATCTCCACCAGCTCCCGCACCGGCGCCACCGTCCTCGACATCGGCCCCGCCCCGCTGTTCATCGCCGAGGGCATCTTCGCCGCCGACATCGCCGCCCGCTGCGAGGAACTCGGCCTCCTCGCCGACGCCATCTGCCTGCGCGGCCGCCCCTCCACGACCTTCCGCCGCCGCCTCCTGCGCGACCTGCGCGAAGGCCGCAAGTCCGTGTTCGTGCTGGTCCGACGCGGCTGGCGGCTCATGCGCGCCGAACGCGGCATCGTCGCCCGCCACACCGCCCTCGGCGCCCACGCCTGCGCCCGCGACGAGGCCCTCGGCCGCCTCGCGGCCGCCGCGACCACCGGCCCCCGCCGCACCCCCGCCGCCGCGCGCCCCGGCATCGCCGCCTGACCCGCCCGCACACGCGAAAGCGGGACCAGGCGGCCCCCCGGCCACCTGATCCCGCTCTCTCCCCCTGTCGGCCTCCCGCTCCACCCCCGCGGAACGGGCCCCCCGGCCCCGTGGTCCGAAGGCCGCCTCAGGCGACCAGTTCCCCGAAGGACTCCGCCTCGGACTCCCCGAAGCTCAGCGCCTCGTCCTCGCGCAGCCGCCGCAGCGAACGCCAGATGCTCGACTTCACCGTGCCGACGCTGATGTCCAGGATCTCCGCGATCTCCGGGTCCGTACGGCCCTCGTAGTACCGCAGCACCAGCATCGTCCGCTGCGGCTCCGGAAGCTTCGCCAGCGCCTGCCACAGGACCGCCCGCAGCTCCGTGCCGCGCATCGCGTCACCGTCGCCCGGGGTCTCCGGCAGCTCCTCCGTCGGGTACTCGTTCAGCTTCCGCCGACGCCAGGCGCTGATGTGCAGATTGGTCATCGTCCGACGCAGGTAGCCGCCCACGGCCGCCTTGTCGGTGATCCGGTCCCAGGCCCGGTAGGTGGAGAACAGCGCGCTCTGCAGCAGGTCCTCCGCCTCGTGCCGGTCACCGGTCAGGTGGTAGGCCGTCGCGTAGAGGGAAGCCCGCCGCTCCTGCACGTACGCCGTGAACTCGGCCTCCGAGGAGGACACCGGCGACGCGGTGCGCTGGGCGGGGACGGCGTACGCGTTCGCGTCGACGGCCACCACGTGCGCCGCCCGCGGCCGGGACACCGGCACGCTCCGGACGGGGGTGCGGCGGTTCATCTCGTGCAGTCGCGTGACGACCCCGCTGGTCGTGGTGCTGTGCAGCGTGTTCATCTCGCGCCTCCCCGTCGTGGAGTCTGCCTCGGTGGGTCTTCCTTCGATGACCAGAAGCCTGCCCGGCCCACATAACCGGGTTGTCCGTCGACTGTCACAGCCGTGTCACAGCCACCGGTGACCGCAGCCACGGCCCATCCCGCCGCCCCCATGGGACAGAATGTGCCCGTGCCTTTCCTGTTGCTGATCGAGGACGACGACGCCATCCGTACGGCGCTCGAACTCTCCCTGTCCCGCCAGGGCCACCGCGTGGCCACGGCGGCGACGGGCGAGGACGGGCTCAGGCTGCTCAAGGAGCAGCGGCCGGACCTGATCGTGCTGGACGTGATGCTCCCCGGAATCGACGGCTTCGAGGTCTGCCGCCGGATCCGCCGCACCGACCAGCTGCCGATCATCCTGCTCACCGCCCGCAGCGACGACATCGACGTCGTCGTCGGCCTGGAGTCCGGCGCCGACGACTACGTGGTCAAGCCCGTGCAGGGCCGGGTGCTCGACGCCCGGATCCGCGCCGTGCTGCGCCGCGGCGAGCGCGAGTCCAGCGACTCCGCGACCTTCGGCTCCCTCGTCATCGACCGCTCCGCGATGACCGTCACCAAGAACGGCGAGGACCTCCAGCTCACCCCCACCGAGCTGCGGCTCCTCCTGGAGCTCTCCCGCCGGCCCGGCCAGGCCCTCTCCCGCCAGCAGCTCCTGCGCCTCGTCTGGGAACACGACTACCTGGGCGACTCCCGGCTCGTGGACGCCTGCGTCCAACGACTGCGCGCCAAGGTCGAGGACGTACCCTCCTCGCCCACCCTGATCCGCACCGTCCGCGGGGTCGGCTACCGCCTGGACTCGCCCCAGTGAAGCTCCGTTCCCCCCTGTCCGGCAGGCGCTGGACCAGTCTCCGGCTGCGCCTGATCGTCGTCTTCGGCCTGGTCGCCCTCACCGCCGCGGTCTCCGCCTCCGGGATCGCGTACTGGCTCAACCGCGAGGCCGTCCTCAGCCGCACCCAGGAGGCCGCGCTCGGGGACTTCCGGCAGGAGATGCAGAACCGGGCGGCCCGCCTGCCCGGCGACCCCACCGCCGAGGAACTCCAGCGCACCGCCGAGCAGATGGCGGGCAGCAGCCCCGGCTACAGCGTGCTCCTCGTGGACGAGAAGAAGGACGGCCGCACCGTCGTCGGCTCCGGCGGCCCCGACGCCTTCAAACTGACCGACGTGCCCCGCTCCCTGCGGCACGCCGTCAACGACCGGCAGAAGGTCACCTCCGGCAACGACGCCGCCTACCACATGTACTGGCAGCGCACGAAGCCCGACGGCAACCCCTACCTGGTGGGCGGCACCCGCATCGTCGGCGGCGGACCCACCGGCTACATGTACAAGTCCCTCGCCACCGAACGCGACGACCTCAACGCCCTGGCCTGGTCCCTGTGCATCGCCACCGGACTGGCCCTGCTCGGCTCCGCCCTCCTCGCGCAGGCCGCCGCCAGCACCGTGCTGCGCCCCGTGCAGCGCCTCGGCGACGCCGCCCGACGGCTCGGCGAGGGCGAACTCGACACCCGCCTCGACGTCTCCGGCAACGACGAACTCGCCGACCTCTCCCACACCTTCAACAAGACCGCCGAGGCCCTGGAGAAGAAGGTCGCGGACATGAGCGCCCGCGAGGAGTCCAGCCGCCGCTTCGTCGCCGACATGTCCCACGAACTGCGCACCCCGCTGACCGCCCTCACCGCCGTCACCGAGGTGTTGGAGGAGGAGATCGACGGACTCGACCCGATGATCGCCCCCGCCGTCGAACTGGTCGTCAGCGAGACCCGCCGCCTCAACAACCTCGTCGAGAACCTCATGGAGGTCACCCGCTTCGACGCGGGCACCGCCCGGCTCGTCCTCGACGACGTGGACGTGGCCGACATGGTCACCGCCTGCATCGACGCCCGCGCCTGGCTGGACGCCGTCGAACTCGACGCCGAACGCGGCATCGTGGCCCGCCTCGACCCGCGCCGCCTCGACGTGATCCTCGCCAACCTCATCGGCAACGCCCTCAAGCACGGCGGCTCCCCGGTCCGGGTCTCCGTCCGCACCGAGGAACGCACCCTCGTCATCGCCGTCAAGGACAACGGTCCCGGCATCCCCGAGGACGTCCTCCCGCACGTCTTCGACCGCTTCTACAAGGCCAGCGCCTCCCGCCCCAAGTCGGACGGCAGCGGCCTCGGCCTCTCCATCGCCATGGAGAACGCCCACATCCACGGCGGCGACATCACCGCCGCCAACGACCCCGCCGGCGGCGCCCTCTTCACCCTGAAGCTGCCCGTGGACCTCACCGAGACGGAGACCGGAGAGTGACCCGCACCCGCTGGACGGCGGCCGCCCTGGCCCTGCCCGTCCTCCTCGCCTCCGGCTGCGGGATCCGGGCCACCACCGTCCCCGTCGACGTCGGCGCCGCCCCCTCCCGGGTCTCCTGCGACACCACCTCGCCCACCACCGGCACCCCCGTGGAGGGCTTCCGCGCCCGGCTCCAACTGGTCTGCGGATCGCAGCTCATCGGGGTGGACCGGATCGTGCGGATCTCCGAGAAGCAGCCCGTGCGCAGCACCCCGGCCCGGGTGGCCCGCGCCCTGCTGGAGGAGCTGGAACGGCAGCCCTCCGCCGCCGAACGGGACAACGGCTTCTCCAGTGAGGTCCCCGTCGGATTGGACGTCTCCGCCCCGCGCGCCGAGGACCCCGCCGGGACCCTGCGGCTGAGCCGCCGCCCCGAGGACCTTCCGCCGCTGGCCCTGGCCCAGCTCGTCTGCACCTTCGCGGGCAGCGCCGCCGTCCCCGGCGGCGGCCGCGTGGTGCTCGGCGGGCCGGACGCCGACCCGCCGCGCGCCTGGGAGTGCACGGAGGCCGTACGGGCCCGCCCGGAGGCCGTCCCCACCCTCGGCGAGATCGTCCGCCCCGGCTCCACGCCCTCCCCGAGCGCCTCCTGACCGTGCGCGGCCGTACCGGGGCGGGGAAAACGGGCCGCGGGACGGCGCGGCGGACCCCGTCCCGCGGAGGGCTCCGCCAAGGTGGGCGGGTCGCCGACCGGCGCACCGCAGGCCCGCTCTCCGCACACAGACAAGGGGCACCCGCATGCTCAGTACGGACTTCGTGACCGGCTCCCCGAACTGGATCGACCTCGGCTCCCCGGACCTCCCGGCGACCGCCGCCTTCTACCGGGCCGTCCTGGGCTGGGAGTTCGCCCCGATGGGTCCGGAGGGCCCGGCGGACGGGGACGGCGGCGAGAGCGGCTACGGGTTCTTCCGCAAGGACGGGAAGACCGTGGCGGCGCTGGGCCTGCTCACCGAGGAGGGCGCCGTCCCGGCCTGGATGGTCTACTTCGACACCCGCGACATCGAGGGCACCACCGCGGCGGTGCGCGCGGCCGGCGGCGAGGTCCGGGTGGAGCCCGGGGACGTGATGGGCGAGGGCATGCTCGCCCAGTACACCGACCCCGACGGTGCCCAGTTCGCGGTCTGGCAGCCCGCGCGGACCGCCGGACTGGAGCTGACCTCCGCCGATGGCAGCCTGGTGTGGGTGGAGCTGATGTCCGGGGACCCGGAGCGCTCGATCGCCTTCTACCGGGGCCTGTTCGGCTGGCGCTCCCAGGACATGGAGATGGGCGGCGGGATGACCTACCGCGTGCTGTCCACGGCCGAGGGGGACCTGGAGGACGCCACCTTCGGCGGGGTGGCCCCCGCGGAGGCGGCCGGCGAGGAGACCGCGGACCGCTGGGTGCCCTACTTCGCGGTGGCCGACGCCGACGACACGGTGGCCCGGGCGCGGGCCGCCGGCGGCTCGGTGGTGATGCCCGCGACGAGTCTGGACGGGGTCGGCCGGATGGCCTGGCTGGCGGACCCGGCCGGAGCCGTCTTCGCCGTCCTCAAGCCGGAGCCCCGGCAGCGCTGAGCCGGACGGACCCGGGGCCGGGGCCGTCCTCGGGGCGGTCCCGGCCCGGGGTCGTCAGTTCGCCGCGTAGACGCGGACGGCGAACTCGGCGATCTCCTCGTCACTGAGGTTCTTGGCGAGGTTCGCCTCGGTGATCATGCCGATCAGTCGGTGCCCGTTGACCACGTCGATCACCGGCAGCCGCTTGATCTGGTGGACCTCCATGGTGTCCACGGCCTCGTTGGCATCGGCCTCCGCGTCCACCCAGTGCACGGCGCCGGCCATCGAACCGGCCTCCACGGACGCGGGGTCCAGGCCCTCGGCGCAGCACGTGATGACGATGTCCCGGTCGGTGATCATCCCCTTGAGCCGCTGGTCGTCCCCGCAGATGGGCAGACAGCCCACGTCGAGGTCGCGCATCATGCGGGCGGCGTCCCTCAGGGACTGGTGCTCGCCGACGCACTGCACCCCCGAGGTCATCATGTCCCGGGCCCGCATCGTCGTCCTGGTCATGCTCCTGCCTCCGTTCGCGCGTCCCCCGACGGGTGCCCCCGGTACGAGCACAGCACGACGGAGGCCCCCGGACCACTCGTGGCGGTACGGGGGCCTCCGGGCCGTGGCGCGGACGGTGCCGGTCAGATCCCGGCGGCGGCCGCCAGGTCCTTCTTCACGGCGTCCAGGACCTCCTGGCCGCGGGCGCGGGCCGAGGCCAGACCGGAGGCGTCGGCCACCGGGACGACGACCTCCAGGTAGCACTTCAGCTTGGGCTCGGTGCCGCTGGGACGGACGATCACCCGGGCCTTGTACTCGCCCTCCAGGTGGTACCGCAGGCCGTCGGTGGGCGGCAGCGCGGCACTGCCCACGGACAGGTCCTCGGCCGAGGTGACCCGCAGGCCCGCCAGCGCGGCAGGCGGCTGCTCGCGCAGCGCCCGCATCGCGTCGGCGATCACCGACAGGTCCTGGACGCGCACCGAGAGCTGGTCGGTGGCGTGCAGGCCGTGGGCCATCGCCAGGTCGTCCAGCAGATCGGTGAGGGTGCGGCCCTGCTCCTTCAGCTCGGAGGCCAGCTCGGCCACGAGCAGGGCGGCGGTGATGCCGTCCTTGTCTCGGACGCCCTCCGGGTCCACGCAGTAGCCCAGGGCCTCCTCGTAGCCGTAGCGCAGGCCCTCCACCCGGGAGATCCACTTGAAGCCCGTCAGGGTCTCCTCGTAGCCCAGTCCGGCCGCCTCGGCGATCCGGCCCAGCAGCGAGGAGGACACGATGGACTCGGCGAAGACGCCCCTGGCGCCCTTGTGCACCAGGTGGGCGGCCAGCAGGGCGCCCACCTCGTCGCCGCGGAGCATCCGCCAGCCGGAGGCCGAGGAGTCGTCCGGGACGGCCACCGCGCAGCGGTCGGCGTCCGGGTCGTTGGCGATCACGATGTCCGGGCCGGCCTCGGCGGCGGTGGCGAAGGCCAGGTCCATGGCCCCCGGCTCCTCCGGGTTGGGGAAGGCCACCGTCGGGAAGGCCGGGTCCGGTTCGGCCTGGGCGGCCACCAGCACCGGCGCGGGGAACCCGGCCCGCTCGAAGGCGGCCAGGACCACGTCCTTGCCGACCCCGTGCATGGCCGTGTAGACCGTCCGCACCCCGCGCGCGGAGCCCGGGGTCAGCACGTGGTCGGTGCGCTCCAGGTAGGCCCGCAGGACCTCGTCGCCCAGCTCCTCCCAGCCCTCGGAGGGTCGGGGCACATCGGCGAGCCGGCCCACGGCGTCGATCTCGGCGGCGATGCCGGCGTCCGCGGGGGACACGATCTGCGAACCGTCGCCGAGGTAGACCTTGTAGCCGTTGTCCCGGGGCGGGTTGTGGCTGGCGGTCACCTCGACGCCCGCGACCGCGCCCAGGTGCCTTATGGCGAAGGCCAGGACGGGCGTGGGCAGCGGGCGGGGCAGGACGGCCGCGCGCAGCCCGGCGCCCGTCATCACGGCCGCGGTGTCGCGCGCGAAGTCCGCGGACTTGTAGCGCGCGTCGTAGCCGACCACGACGAGGCCGCCGTCGTGGCCCTGGGCCTTGAGGTAGGCGGCGAGGCCCGCGGCGGCGCGGATGACCACGGAGCGGTTCATCCGCATCGGCCCGGCGCCCAGCTCGCCGCGGAGTCCGGCGGTGCCGAACTGCAGCGTCCCGGCGAAGCGGTCCGCGAGGTCCGCGGTGTCCCCGCCGGCCTCGGCGGCGGACAGGAGGCGGCCGAGCTCCTCGGCGGTCTCCGGGTCCGGGTCCTCGGCCTGCCAGGCCCGGGCGCGTGCGATCAGATCGTCCTGCACTGGTTCCCCTATCGGTACGAGTGGTCCGGTACGGCTCAGATCCGGTCGAGGACCTGCGTCAGCAGCTGGCCCATGCGGGCGGCCGAGTCGCGTCCCGCCTGCAGGACCTCCTCGTGGTTCAGCGGCTCGCCGGACAGGCCCGCGGCCAGGTTGGTGACCAGGGAGATGCCAAGGACCTCGGCGCCCGCCTCACGGGCCGCGATGGCCTCCAGGACGGTGGACATGCCGACGAGGTCGGCGCCCATCACGCGGATCATGTTGATCTCGGCCGGGGTCTCGTAGTGGGGCCCGGGGAACTGCACGTACACGCCCTCTTCGAGGGTGGCGTCGATCTCCTTGCACATCGCGCGCAGTCGCGGCGAGTACAGGTCGGTGAGGTCGACGAAGTTCGCGCCGATGATCGGGGAGGTGGCCGTGAGGTTGATGTGGTCGCTGATGAGGACCGGCTGGCCGGGCTTCATGCCCTCGCGCAGACCGCCGCAGCCGTTGGTGAGGACCACGGTCTTGCAGCCGGCGGCGACGGCGGTGCGGACGCCGTGGGCGACGGCGGCGACGCCGCGGCCCTCGTAGTAGTGGGTGCGGCCGAGGAAGACCAGGGCGCGCTTGTCACCGATCTTGTACGAGCGGACCTTGCCGCCGTGTCCTTCGACGGCGGCCGGGGGGAAGCCGGGCAGCTCGGTGACGGGGAACTCGGCCTCGGGGGCGCCGAGCGCCTCGGCGGCGGGGGCCCAGCCGGAGCCCATCACCAGGGCCACGTCGTGGCTCTCGGCGCCCGTGAGCTCGCTCAGGCGGGCCGCGGCCGCAGCGGCGGAGGCGTGGGGGTCGGTAGCAGATGCGTTCACGCGGACGAGGGTAGCCGCTCATTTCCTACGCGCGTAGATGGCACAGCTCACGGTGTTCGGATCGTTGCCTTGTCGTTTCCGACGAAATGTCCTCCAGGGCTCTCGAAATGCCTGGTGAGAGCCCTGGGAGGGGGTGGTGAAGGGGGTGCGGGAGGCGCTCAGCAGGGGCGCTTGCGCAGCTCCATCACGTAGTCGTGCGGGGCGCCCGCGGACTCGGCGGCGTCGGCGATCTCACCGAGGTAGCGGGCGGAGGGCAGACCGCCCTCGTAGCCGTTGAGGACGTAGCACCAGGCCGCCTCCTCGCCGTCCAGGGTGTGCACCCGGATCCGCATGCGGCGGTAGATGTCCAGGCCGACGCCCTCCCAGCGGTCCATCGAGTCCTCGTCGAGGGGCGCGATGTCGTACAGGGCGACGAAGACCTGGGAGCGCGGGGCCTCCACGACGGTGGCGAGGGCGCCTTCCCAGCCCATCTGCTCTCCCCCGAAGGTGAGCCGCCAGTCGTTGATCCAGCCCGTGCCACGCAGCGGGGAATGCGGGGCGCGGCGCGTCATCAGCCGCGCGTCGAGGTTGCCGGCGTACGCGGCGTAGAGCGACATGGGATCGAGGGTACGGGAGGGGCGGCCGTGCCGGGCCTCCCGGATGGTCGGGCCCGGAGTGAAGCACCTTGGCGCGTGCGGGACAATGGCGTACGGAATGGATCCCCCGGGGAGACCCCCGGACCCCCGGCCGGGGCGGCAGCCGGCCGGGTAGACGTGAGGCGGACTTTTCGTGACCCGGATCGTGATCATCGGCGGCGGACCCGGCGGGTATGAGGCAGCCCTGGTAGGGGCCCAGCTCGGCGCGGAGGTGACCGTCGTCGACTGCGACGGTCTGGGCGGGGCGTCGGTGCTGACCGACTGCGTGCCCTCGAAGACCCTCATCGCGACCGCCGAGGTGATGACCAACTTCGACAGTTCGTACGAGGAACTGGGCATCATCGTCGCCGACGACACGCCGCCGCTGGAGCAGTCCGCCCGGGTGGTCGGCGTGGACCTCGGCAAGGTCAACCGCCGGGTGAAGCGGCTGGCGCTGGCCCAGTCCCACGACATCACCGCCTCGGTGACGCGGGCCGGGGCCAGGGTCATGCGGGGGCGCGGCAAGCTCGGCGGCCCGCAGGGCATCGACGGCACCCGCGACGTGATCGTGACCGCCGCGGACGGCACGGAGACCATCCTGACGGCGGACGCCGTGCTGATCGCCACCGGCGGTCACCCGCGCGAGATCCCGGACGCGCAGCCGGACGGCGAGCGGATCCTGAACTGGACGCAGGTCTACGACCTGGAGGAGCTCCCCGAGGAGCTGATCGTGGTCGGCTCCGGCGTCACCGGCGCCGAGTTCGCGGGCGCCTACCAGGCGCTGGGCTCCCGGGTCACGCTGGTCTCCAGCCGGGACCGGGTGCTCCCGGGCGAGGACCCGGACGCGGCGGCCGTGCTGGAGGACGTCTTCCGGCGCCGCGGCATGAACGTCGTCTCGCGGGCCCGCGCCGAGTCCGCGAAGCGGGTCGGGGACCGCGTGGAGGTCACCCTCGCCGACGGCCGGGTCATCACCGGCACCCACTGCCTGATGGCGGTCGGAGCCATCCCGAACACCGGGGACATGAACCTGGAGGAGTCCGGGGTCCGGCTGAAGGAGTCCGGGCACATCTGGACCGACAAGGTCTCCCGCACGTCCAGCCCGGGCGTGTACGCCGCCGGTGACGTGACCGGGATCTTCGCTCTGGCCTCGGTGGCGGCCATGCAGGGCCGGATCGCGATGTACCACTTCCTCGGCGACGCGGTGACCCCGCTCAACCTGAAGACGGTCTCCTCGAACGTGTTCACGGACCCCGAAATCGCCACGGTGGGCTACACGCAGGCGGACGTGGACGCCGGTCGGATCGACGCGCGCGTGGTGAAGCTGCCCCTGCTGCGCAACCCGCGCGCGAAGATGCAGGGCATCCGGGACGGCTTCGTGAAGCTGTTCTGCCGCCCCGGCACCGGCATCGTCGTCGGCGGCGTGGTCGTCTCCCCGCGGGCCAGCGAGCTCATCCACCCGATCTCGATCGCGGTCGACAACAACCTGACCGTGGAACAGATCGCAAGTGCGTTCACGGTGTACCCCTCGCTGTCCGGTTCGATCGCGGAAGTGGCCCGCCAGCTCCACACCCGCAAGGTGGCGGGCGAGGGCTGAGCCTTCCGAACCGCCCCTCGGGGGGCGGGCCTTGAGCAGGAGTTCCGTCGGACGGGCGGTCGCGTGAGCGGCCGCCCGTCCGCGTATACCACTAACGGCCCGCGAGTACGGACAACTTCTGTAATCCGGCGCAAGGAGCTGAAAGCAGACGGTCGTTGGGGTTACTGTCAGTTTCGTGTTCGCTGCAGAACGTCGCCAATTGATTCTCGAAATGGTGCGTGCCAACGGAGCCGTGTCGCTCCGTGAGCTCGCCCGCGTCGTCCAGACTTCCGAAGTGACCGTACGGCGGGACGTGCGGGCACTGGAAGCAGAAGGACTCCTCGACCGCCGGCACGGCGGTGCGGTCTTGCCGGGCGGTTTCACGCGGGAGTCCGGCTTTCCGCAAAAATCCCATCTCGCGACGGCGGAGAAGACCGCCATCGCCGATGTCGCGGCCGGTCTCGTCGAAGAAGGCGAGGCCATCGTCGTCGGCGCGGGCACCACGACCCAGGAGCTGGCCCGCCGGCTCGCCCGGGTGCCCGGACTGACCGTGGTCACCAACTCCCTCCTGGTCGCCCAGGCCCTGGCGCACGCCAACCGGGTGGAGGTGGTCATGACCGGCGGGACCCTGCGCGGTTCCAACTACGCCCTGGTGGGCAGCGGGGCCGAACAGTCTCTCCAGGGGCTGCGGGTGTCCCGGGCCTTCCTCTCCGGCAGCGGTCTGACCGCGGAACGCGGCCTGTCCACCTCGAACATGCTCTCCGCGAGCGTGGACCGGGCGCTGGTGCAGGCGGCCGCCGAGGTGGTGGTCCTGGCCGACCACACCAAGCTCGGCACCGACACCATGTTCCAGACGGTGCCCACGGACGTGATCACCCGACTGGTCACGGACGAGCCCCCGGGGCAGGACGACCGGGCGCAGACCGAGTTGCAGGCGATGGCCGACCAGGGCGTGCAGATCACCGTGGCGGGCACGGGACTGCCCGCGGCCCCGGGCGAGGGACTGCACGCGGGCCGCAGGCCCCCGCGCCGGGACGCTCCGCTCCCGGTGCAGCGCCGGACCGGTGCGGGAGCCCCGCTACGGGCCGCCGCGCTGGTGGACCAGGGCGAGCGGGCCCGGGTGGCGGATCTGCGCCGCCGATGAGCGGCTCGGTGGCCGGCCGTGCGGCCGGTTCCGCCCGCGGGGCTCCCGGAGCCCCGCCCGTACGACCGAAGGCCCCGCCCGGACGGACCGGGCGGGGCCTTCGTACACCTGGGGCGGACCGGGTCAGTCCTTGATCTCGCAGATCAGGGCGCCGGAGGTGAGGGAGGCGCCGACCTCGGCCTTGAGGCCGGTGATGGTGCCGGAGCGGTGCGCGTTGAGCGGCTGCTCCATCTTCATGGCTTCGAGGACGACGACGAGGTCGCCTTCGTTGACCTGCTGGCCCTCTTCGACGGCCACCTTGACGATGGTGCCCTGCATCGGCGAGGCCAGGCTGTCGCCGGAGGCCGCCGGGCCGGACTTCTTGGCCACGCGCCGCTTGGGCTTGGCGCCGCCGGCCGCGGCCGTGCGGGCCAGGGTCATGCCGAGCGAGGAGGGCAGCGAGACCTCCAGGCGCTTGCCGCCGACCTCGACGACCACGGTCTCGCGACCCGGCTCGTCTTCGGTGTCTTCGGGGGTGGGGGCGGTGAAGGCGGGGATGGTGTTGGTGAACTCGGTCTCGATCCACCGCGTGTGGACCTTGAACGGGG